>JAQBUJ010000166.1 GCA_027623845.1 Pseudomonadota bacterium | reverse complement strand
AATCTGTTGATGTTGACGATGCCGGTTTTCATGTTCCAGGTATTCGACCGGGTCATGGCCAGCCGTAGCATGTCGACCTTGTTCCTGTTGCTTTTGATGGCGGGTATGGCGCTGGCGGTTCAAGCCGCGCTGGACGCGGTGCGGGCGTTTTCCTTCGTGCGCATCAGTGGTTGGATCGATCGCCGGGTTGGTCCCATGCTGCTCTCTTCGATCATCGTTGACGCGCTGGATCGCGGTAAGCAACCGAACAGCAACCCGCTGCGCTCGTTGGGCACGCTCAGGATGTTCCTGACCGGGCCGGGGATGTTGACCATGCTCGACGTGCCCTGGGTGCCGATTTTTCTGATCATCATTTTCATTATAAACCCGGCGATGGGTTGGGCGGCGGTTTGCGGCGCGGTGGTGATGTTCGTTCTTGGCGTGATGAATGACCGACTGACCCGCTCGGCGTTGAACGAGGCGCAGGAATATTCCTCTAGGGCTTTCCAGGCGGCCGAATCCGCAGTGCGTAACGCCGCCGTGGTCGAGAGCATGGGGATGCGCCGCAACATCCTTGGCCGCTGGCACAAGGAAAACGAGCAGGTGCTGAACCTGCAAAGCAAAGCCAGTGACCGGGCGGCGATTTTTCAGGCGATTTCCAAGTCGATGCGGATGCTGATCCAGATGGTCATCATGTCGGTCGCCGTGACGCAGATCGTCGACCCGAACACGGCGATGACGCCGGGGCTGATGATCGCCTGTGTCCTTATTCTCGGACGGGCGTTGCAGCCGGTCGAAATGGGTATAGGTCAGGCCCGCCCGTTGATCGAGGCGATCGCGGCGTATCGGACCGTCGAGGAAACCCTGCGAACCGCTCAATCGCGTATGGAACGCATGGAACTGCCGCCGCCAGAGGGACATATCCAAGCTGAAAATGTGGGGTTTCAGCCGTCGGGGGTCCCGAAGCCGATTCTTCAACGCATTGCGTTCGAGGTCCATCCCGGCGAGGCGCTTGGGATCATCGGTCCATCGGCGGCGGGCAAATCGACCTTGGCCAGGCTGCTGGTCGGCGTCGAGAAACCGACCGTCGGTCATGTGCGGATTGATGGCTCTGATACCTATGACTGGAATGCCGACGAGTTGGGACGTCATGTGGGCTTCATGCCGCAGGACAGCGAATTATTCGCCGGGACTGTGGCGGAGAACGTCGCGCGCCTTGCCGAAGGGGCGAACCCTGAGGACGTCATCAAAGCTTCCAAGGCGGCGGGACTGCATGACATGGTCTTGCGCTTGCCGGAAGGTTACGACACCCAGATCGGCAATGCCGGGGCGATTCTCTCCGGTGGACAACGCCAGCGCGTCGCCCTTGCTCGGGCCCTGTTCGGCGATCCGAAAATCATCGTCCTGGACGAACCCAACTCCAGTCTGGACGCCAGCGGCGATAACGCGCTGATGGCGGCGATCCTAGACCTGAAGGCCCAGGGAACGACGGTGGTGATGGTGACCCATCGCCCGCAAAGCTTGGTCCACATGGACAAAGTGCTGATTTTGCAGAATGGCATCATTCAAAAATATGGTCCGCGCGATGAGGTTTTGAGCTTTTTGAACGGTGGGGCGCAACCGCCGGATGAGCAACGGATTTCCGGCCCGCCCCGGGCTTTGCCGTCGCCGCAGACCTTGCCGTCACCGCAGACTGGCGCTGCCACCGCTCCAACCACTGCCGCCCCAACCACTGCCGCCGCCACCGCCGCCGCCGCGCCGGCGCGGCCGATGACGCCGGAGATGTTCGCCGCGCCATCCAGGGAACACCCGGCCGCGGTTCGGCCCGAACCGGCAAGCGAGCGGGAAATTCCTGGACCCGGCGCTAAACCGCCGGGCGAGGCTCGCAGTCCGGCTAATGAGGACCGGGCCGACGAGGGGGGCAACGCCCAAACGCCGCCGCCTGCTCAACGGCCTGTTCTGCGGCCGCGCACCCGCGTTCTGCAACCACCGAAACCGTTCAAGGCCGAGGTCGAGGCGCTCAGTGTACAGAGCGTCCAGGCGATTTCTGCGCTGCCGAGGTCGGAGTGAGTATGGCGTGGTTGATCGGCAGCGCGTTCGGCGTTGGGACGTGGTGATCCAGCGATGACCGACTCAAAGGATATCGCGCCTTTTAACGACATGTATGCATTGGACGACACCGCCAATCCAAAACGGTGGCGCGGCGTCGTTGTGCTCGGCTTTGTGATAATTTTCGTGTTTTTCGGCATATTCGGCGTCTGGGCGTCGCTCGCCCAACTCGGTAGCGGCGCCATCGCGGTGGGTCAATTGCAGGTCGATAGCAACCAGAAAACCGTACAACATCTCGAGGGGGGGCTGATCCGACGGATCCATGTCCGCAACGGCGATATGGTTCCCGCCGGTAAAGTGTTGGTCGAACTCGACGATACCCGAAACCGTATGGAGTTCGACGTTCTTGAGCAGCAGCACATGGCGAATTTGGGGGCCCGGGCCCGGTTGATCGCCGAACGCGATCACGAACCATCGGTGACGTTTCCGGCGGCCCTGACCGCCCGCAAGGCCGATCCCTATGTCGCCGAGATCATCGATGGCCAGCAACGGCTGTTCAACAATCGTCTCAGGGCCAGGGAAAGCCAAATCAGCCTGCTGGAGAAACGGGTTGGCAAGACTCGTGAGGAAATTGCCGCCCTCGGCGCGCAACAGCAGGCGGATGAGCGCCAGTTGGAACTCATCAGCGAGGAAATCGACGATGTGCGCAAGCTCTACGAGGCCGGATTGGCGCGTAAGACGCGGTTTCTTTCCCTGGAACGTTCCGAGGCACAGCTGCAAGGGAGTATCGGTAACCGTGAGGCTTTAGCCGCGCGGGCTGAACAAACCATCGCTGAAACCGAGTTTCAGAAGGTCAATCTGATCGAGCAATCCGCGTCCGAGGTCGAGGCGGAATTGCGCCTGGTGCAGGACCTTTTGGAAGATCTGCAGGATCGCATCGCCGGCGCCCGCGACTCCCTTGACCGCACACAAATACGGGCTCCCTATGCGGGGCGGGTGTACGGATTAAGGTTTCATACCGAGGGCGGAGTGGTCGGGCCGGCCGAGCCGATGATGGGGATCGTGCCGGAAAACGACGAATTGATTGTCCAGGTGCGCATTGACCCGGTCGATCGCGATGTCGTGGAGACCGGCGCGCCGGCGAACGTTCGCCTGACGTCCTTCAGTCAGCGGACCACCAAGCCGATCGAAGGAAAGTTGGTGGAAATTTCCGCCGATATCGTTCAAGCCGACGGCCAAGCGCCCTATTACGAGGCGAGGATCGAACTGGACCGCGAAAGCCTGGCTCAGCAGCCCGATCTGAATTTGATTCAAGGCATGCCGGCGACCGCAGTGATCAGCACCGGAGATCAGACTTTGTTGGAATATATCCTGGCGCCGATCTCTCGTAGCCTTGAGCAAGCATTGAAAGAGAATTGAGGCCGGCGTGACGGAAACTTTCCTCCCCTATGGCCGGCAGTTCATCGACGAGGATGACATCGCGGCGGTGACTGAGGTGTTGCGCGGAGACTGGTTGACCACCGGGCCTGCGGTCGAGGCTTTTGAGAGGGCTTTTGCAGCGAAGGTCGGGGCCAACCACGCCGTCGCCTGTTCAAGCGGGACGGCCGGGCTGCATTTGCTGGCCCTTGCCGCCGGCCTTGGCCCGGGCGATGTGGTGATCGTCCCGACGGTCACCTTCCTCGCCACGGCCAACGCCGCGCGCTATGTCGGCGCCGAGGTGGTCTTCGCCGATGTCGATCCGCAAACCGGTCTGATGGGCGTTCCGCAGTTCCTGGAGGCCGCCGACCGCGCGCCGCCCGGCGCCGTTAAGGCGGTCTTTCCAGTTCATTTAAACGGCCACAGCGTCGACATGCCGGCATTGCGTCAGGCCGCCGGGGCGCTGTTCATTGCCGAGGACGCCTGCCATGCGCTGGGCGGGCGGCATAAAGCGCCCAGCGGCGCGATGGTTCCGGTGGGATCATGTAGCGCCAGCAACGCGGCGATGTTCTCCACCCATCCGGTCAAGGCGATCGCCACCGGCGAAGGCGGCGTTCTGGTGACCAATGACACCGACTTTGCAGAGCGATTTGGGCGATTTCGCAACCACGGCATGGTGCGCGACCCGGCGCTTTTCCAACATCTCGAGGCCGCATTCGAACCCGGTGAAGACGCCGCCGCACCCTGGTATTACGAAATGCACGAACCCGGTTACAACTACCGGCTCAATGATCTGCAATCCGCGCTTGGCCTAAGCCAGTTGCGCCGGCTGGACGGCTTTGTTCAGCAACGCCGGCGGCTTCGCGATCGATATGATCGGTTGCTGCGTCGGCTCGGCCCGCATGTGCGCCCAATCCAGGTCGCCGAGGGATGCGAGCCGGCCTGGCACCTTTCGGTGGCGCTGATTGATTTCGCTGCATTGGCGACGACGCGCTCGGCGGTGATGCGCCAGCTGCGTGACCGGGGCATCGGCACCCAGGTTCACTACATCCCGGTGCATACGCAGCCGTATTACCGCAACCGCTACGATACCCCGGCATTGCCCGGCGCCGAGCGCTATTACGCGCGTTGCCTCAGCCTGCCATTGTTTGCTGCGATGGGGGATAGCGATGTCGATCGGGTTGTCGAGGCGCTTGGCGCGGTTCTCGATCTGCCCCTGGAGTCGTTATCATGAGATCGGTTGAACCACGCGGCCATTTCATAGGCGACGATGGCACAGACTCTAAGAGGGCCGAACCATGAGCACTAAGCACCACCGTTTCGACGCCAATCAGATTGATCTGAACGGCAAGACAATTCTGGTCACCGGCGGCACCGGGTCTTTTGGCCGGGCGTTTATCCGGAAGATTCTCGGCGCCTATGACGTCAATCGATGCATCGTCTTTTCGCGCGATGAATTGAAGCAATATCAGATGGCCCAGGAATTCCCTGCCGCGCCCGGTCGTCCGATCCGTTATTTCATCGGCGACGTGCGGGACGGCGAGCGTCTTGAGATGGCGATGCGCGGCGTTGACTATGTGGTGCACGCTGCTGCGATGAAGCATGTGCCGACGGCGGAATACAATCCGTTCGAGTTCGTGAAGACAAATATCAATGGCGCCGAGAACGTGGTCATGGCGGCGATCCGCAGCGGGGTGAAGAAGGTGATCGCGCTGTCGACCGACAAGGCAGCCAATCCGATCAATCTCTATGGCGCCACCAAACTGGCCTCCGACAAGATTTTCGTTGCCGGCAACAATCTGTCCGGCGCTGGTGGCTGCAACTTCTCCGTCGTGCGCTATGGCAACGTGATCGGTTCCAGCGGCAGCGTGATCCCGTTTTTTCAAAAACTTATTGACGACGGCGCCAGCGAATTGCCGATCACCGACGAACGGATGACCCGATTTTGGATCACCTTGGAGCAGGGCGTCGCCTTCGTGCTGTCCTGCCTGGAGATGATGCAGGGGGGGGAAATTTTCGTACCGAAGATCACGTCGATGCGGGTCACGGATATGGCGCTATGCATGGCGCCCGACCTGCCGCACAAAAATGTCGGTATTCGGGCCGGCGAGAAGCTGCACGAGGTGATGATCTCGGAAGACGACGCCCGCAGCACCGTCGAACTCGCCGATCGCTACGCCATCCTGGCGCCGTTTCTTGAGGCCCGAAACCAAGCCTACGTCAAAATGGGCGCCAGTCCGATGGCCGGGGATTTCCGCTACGCCAGCGACACCAATACCGCCTGGCTTGAGGCCGAGGAACTGCGGCGGATGATCGCCGATCTTTAGCTCGGATTAGATTAGACCCAATTTTATTTTACCGAAAGTTCCAATTGCGCCTTCGCCGTCGCGTGCAGGCGAATAGTCCGGATGAAATGCGCCTAGAGGTCGATCCAAGACGAATGGGAACCATGCGTTTTGGTTAGCGGATTGATCGTCGATCCCCTGGGAAGCCTATCATGCCGACTATTACGAACTCGACCATGGCGCTATTGGTTAGCGTTGCTCTCGTCTGGACGGCGAACGGGCTTTGTTTCACCCTGCTGGCCTTGCGGTTGAAGGTCGAGGGTTATGCGGCGTCCGATGTCGGCATCGTTACCACCGGCTATTTCGTCGGCCAGCTGATCGGGGCGCTCGTTTGTGGGCGGATGATCGAGAACGTCGGTCATACCCGCGCTTTCGCGGCTTTCGCCTCGATTATTTCGGCCAGCGTGATCGGTTATGCGCTGCATGTCGATCTTGCGCTTTGGACCGCGATCCGCGTCTTACATGGCGTGTGCATCGCCGGTTCATTGATGGTTGCGGAATCTTGGCTTAACGGGGCGACCTCGAACCAAGGCCGGGGTCGGTTGCTGGCGGTCTATACGATCATCCAATACCTGGCGATGAGCGCCGGTCAGCAGCTGCTCAACCTGCAGGCGCCGTCAAGTTTCGTACTGTTCACCATCGCCTCGATTTTGTTCTCCCTGGCGCTGGTGCCTCTGGTGCTGTCGCGCTCGATCGTCACTGGCGAGGTGATCCCGTCACGATTGAGCTTTGTTCAGCTGTTTCGAATTTCACCGCTTGGGGTGACCGGTTGCTTCGCCGGCGGCGCCCTGGTCGCGACCTTGCTTGGCTTGATGCCGGTCTATCTCAGCGACCAGGGGTATGAGGTCTTTGATATCGCACTGTTCATGAGCGTGATCATCCTCGGCGGGTTGATCGTTCAATATCCGGTCGGACGGGCTTCCGACATCTTTGATCGGCGCACGGTAATCGCCGTTGCCCTGTTCGCCAGCGGAGCGGTTTGTATCGTCATTGTGCTGGGGTCGGATCTGGATTTTTGGTCATTGGCCGGGTTGACCATCCTTTATGGCGGGATCACCTTCGCGCTTTATCCGCTGGCTGTGTCACAC
>JAQBUJ010000165.1 GCA_027623845.1 Pseudomonadota bacterium | reverse complement strand
GTGTCCGGGTGCTCGACTTCACCATGTATGTCGCCGGGCCGTATTGCTCTCGCCTGTTGGCCGATATGGGCGCCGAGGTGATCAAGGTGGAGCCGCCGGGCGGTGAAATCATGCGCAACGCACCACCATTTCAGGACGGCCAAAGCGCCTATTTCGGGCACCTGAATTGCGGCAAGAAGAGTATCGAGCTTGACCTTAAAACCCCGGCGGCGATCGCGACGGTCACCCGGTTGCTGCCGAGCGTCGACGTGGTTCTGGAAAACTATCGCCCTGGCGTGATGGCCCGGCTCGGCCTCGATTATGAGAGATTGACCGAGACGAAAGCCGATTTGATCTATTGTTCGATCTCCGGCTATGGCCAGACCGGCGCCGATTCCAAAAAACCGGCCTTCGCCACCATCATCAACGCCTCCAGCGGCTTTGACATGATGATGATGGATTACGAGACATCGCTGGACCGCCCGCTCCGGCACCGGAGCAACGCGCCGGATTTCATGGGCGGGGTGCATGCCTGCGCGGCGATCTGCGCCGCCTTGTTCGGGCGCGATCGCAATGGTCGGGGCCAACGCATCGATGTCGCGATGATCGACGCGATCCACAACATGATGGCCCATGAATATCAGGCGGCGCAGATAGAGAATCCGGAAAAGGCGCCGATTTTCGCCCCCATCCGGGCTTCGGACGGCTTTTTGATGGTGGCGCCGGTCAGTCAGGCGAATTTCGCGGCGCTGGCCCGCGCCATTGGTCGCGAAGAGCTGATCGAGGATCCTCGCTTCGCCGAATCCCGGCCCCGTATCGACAACTGGGATGCGCTTCTGGTGGTGATCGAGGGCGAGGTGTCGAAGCTGACCGCCGAGGAGGCGGAACGCCGGATCAACGACAGCGGCTGCCCTTGCACGCGCTATCTCACCCTGGCGAAATCAATCGACCGTCCGCATGTCGAGGAGCGCGGCGCGGCGGTTCGGATCGTCGACGGGGCCGCGACTTATCGAGTCGCCAATACCCCGATGCTGTTCACCGCGACCGACGTTGGCGCCCGACCCTGGGTGCCGGGCCCGGGCGAGCACAATGAAGAGATCCTCGGCGCGGGCTGAGCCATAGCGCCGGTATCGTGTGGGTGATTTGCTGGCGTGATCGGCCAGGGATTGCGCAACCCGGTCGAACATCCTTGATCCAAGCCGGGTTTCGCGGGATGAAAGCCGGCCCCTGTCGCGTTGGCCGGCCCCTGTCATGTTGGTCGGCCAAAGTGAGTCGAATCGGAGTTCCCCGTGCTGCGTCTTTCCGTTCTCGATCAGTCGATTGCCGTGTCCGGTCGCTCGCAAGGCTCGGCGATCCGCGAGACCGTGGCTCTGGCGCAGCATTGCGAGGCGCTGGGCTATCATCGGTTCTGGGTCTCCGAGCATCACAACCACCCGGCCATCGTCGGCACCGCGCCGGAGATCGTCATCGCCGCCATCGCCGCGACCACCGAGCGGATCCGCATCGGCAGCGCCGGGATCATGTTGCCGCATTACGCGCCGTTCAAGGTGGCCGAGCAGTTTCGGGTGCTCGATGCATTGGCCCCCGGGCGGATCGACCTTGGGCTTGGCCGGGCGCCGGGTTCGGACGGCCTGACCGCCTATGCCCTGAACCCCAACGCCGCCGAGCGACCGAACCAGTTCCCCAACGATGTGATGGACCTGGATGCCTGGCTGCATGGCGAGCCGCTGCAGGAAGGCCACACTTTCGCCCGCCTGAAAGCCCAGCCGCAAGGCGAGACGGCGCCGGAGATCTGGATACTCGGCAGTTCCTCTTATGGCGCCCAGGTAGCGGCGCATTTCGGCCTGCCCTATGCCTTTGCCTGGTTCTTCACCGATGGTCAGGGCGGCGAGCAGGCGCTAAACCTGTACCGCGACAGCTACAAACCGAGCGAACGTTTCCCCGAGCCGCGATCGAGCATTTGCGTCTGGGCCCTGGCGGCGGAGACGCATGAGGAGGCGCAATACCATTTCAGCTCCCGCGCCCGTTGGCAGCTGTATCGGGACCGCGGCCTGCATCTGACCTTCGAGACGCCGGAAGACGCCATGGCGGCGGCGTATAATGAGCGCGAGGAAGCCCGGATCGCCGAATTACGCCGCACCACCTTCGTTGGCACCGGCCCGGAAGTGGCCGAGCGAACCCGTGAATTGGCCGGCCGCCTTGGGGTCGAGGAAGTGGCGATCGTCACCTGGGCCCATAGCAATGAAGCGCGGCGTGCCAGCTATACCGAGATCGCCAAGGCGTTTGAGCTGTAGCGGGTTGTCGCGGGACGGCTCGCTCGATTGATGCCTCCCGGCCATCGTCTGCCTGCTGTTTTCGGCGCGGCGATTGACGATTTGGGCGCATCGGAGGACACTGCGGGCGAAATTCGCCTTGATGTTACCCTTTACTCACCCCTGATTTACCCCAAATTCACCAAAAGATTCGGGAGCGGTCGATGAACTTCGTATCAACACAGTCTCAAACTCAAGGCCATACCGACGAACAGTGGCAGGCTCGGATCGATCTGGCCGCCGCCCATCGTTGTGCGGTCATGCATGATCTGCATGAAGGGATCTTCAACCATCTGACCCTGCGGGTGCCGGGCTCCGAGGATCGCTACTATCAGATCCCCTTCGGCCTGCATTGGTCCGAGGTCACCGCCAGTTGCTTCATGGAAGTTGGCTATGACGGCGAGGTGAAGCGCGGCGAAGGCATCGTCGAACGCTCGGCCTATTGCATCCACGCGCCGATCCATCGCAAGAAGGAAAACGCCGCCGCGGTGTTCCACACCCACATGCCTTACGCCAGCGCCCTGACCCGTCTTGAGGATCAGCACATTCAGCCGATCGGCCAGACCGAGCTCGGCACGATGATGAAGACCGGCTACGACGAATCCTATGATGGCCCGGGACTTGATCCGGCCGAGGGTGACCGTCTGGCCGATGTCTGCGGCGACAACACGGTCCTGCTGATGGCCAGCCACGGCGCGCTGACCCTCGGCGCCAATGTGGCCGAGGCCTATGACCGGCTGTATTATCTGGAGCGGGTCGCCCAGGTGCAGCTCTATGCCATGTGGACCGGTCGACCATTGAAGATGTTGCCGGCGCCGGTCGTCGAGAAGACCTATGCGACCTATCGCGGCTCCTCGATGCGCTATGGCGGCAAAGCCAACTCGGAATGGCATTTTGACGCGCTGAAGCGGATTCTCGACAAGAAAGAGCCGGATTACGCCGACTAGAGCGCGATCGGTTTAGTCGGAATCGCGGAGCGATGGAGACTCTACCGTGAATCGCCCTCTATCTTATTGATTCGGCTCTAGAGCGCGTTTCCAACGCGACCGCTTTTCTCGACGCCGTCCCTGTTGATGCAGGGGCGGCGTTAGAGTTTTGGCCTCGGGCTCAGCCCGGCCCCTCCAGCGACGCCAGCAGCGCCATGTGATGCTCGACATCGCCGAACTGGCGCTCGATCATCGACAATCGCTTGAAATAATGGCCGATGGCGTATTCCTCGGTAATCCCGATCCCGCCATGCAATTGCACCCCGCTCTGCCCGACCTCGCGGGCTGAGACGCCGATCTGCGCCTTGGCGGTGGCCATGGCCTGGCGGCGCGCCGCCGGGTCCGCTTCGCCGACCATCATCGCCGCGTGAATGGCGATGCTGCGGGCCTCTTCGACCGCCACATACATGTCGGCGGCCCGGTGCTGTAGAACCTGGAACTCGCCGATCGGTCGGCCGAACTGGGTGCGGGTTTTCAGATACTCAACCGACATATCCAGCGCCGCCTGCATCAGGCCGACGGATTCGGCGGCGACCGCAGCGATGCCATGCTGCTCGACATGCTCGATCACCGGATAGGCCTTGTCCGCCTCGCCGAGCAGGGCGTCCGAGGTCAGGGTGACCGAGGCGAAAGTGATATCGGCGCCGCGCATCCCATCGAAGGTCGGATAGGCCCGCACCGTCACCCCGGCGGTGTTTGCCGGAACCACGAACAGACTGATGCCGTCCTCGTCATCCTTGCCGCCGCTGGTGCGGGCGCTAACGATCAAGGTATCCGCCTCGCCGCCATGGATCACCGTGGTCTTCTCGCCATCCAGCACCCAGTCACCGCTATCCCCCCGGGCCGTGGCTGCAACCTGACGCAAACGATAGCGCGATAGCCTTTCGCCATGGGCAAAGGCGAGCAGACGCCGCCCTTCGGTGACGCCGCCGAGGATCTCGACCCGGCGCTCCGGCGACGCCGCCAGCGTGATGGCGCTTCCACCGAGGATCACCGTCGCCAGATAGGGCTCGACCAGCAGGCCCCGTCCGAACGCCTCCTGGATGATCATCTGCTCGACCGGCCCGCCGCCAAAACCACCATCCTCGGCGGAAAACGGCAGGCCGAGGAACCCAAGATCCGCCAAGGTCGACCAGATCTCCCGGCTCCACCCGGCGTCGCTTTCCAGGATCTTGCCGCGCGCCCTGAGGTCGTATCGGTCAGCGATCAGCCGGTCGACACTGTCCTTCAGCAGCTGTTGTTCGTTGGAGAGTTCGAAATCCATTTTGGTTTATTCCATATTTTTTTGGTTAGCTGCCGGCTGCTTTTTGGTTTTTCACCGACTTCTTTTGGCTATTCACCGGCGATGCCCCGGTTCTTTGCGAGACTGGCGGCAAACCCCCGTCGATCGCATCCCTGGACTTGATCCAGGGCCCACGCCGGAGGCTTTTCAGCGTGATCCGGGTTGGATCATTGCGCCGGCTCGCGACAGGCGCTCGGCTAGCGGTCACCGACCAAGGCCTCAGGCATGGGCCCTGGCTTTCGCCAGGGATACGGATTGGGAGGGTCTCGCCGATAATCATCTGGTTGATCCGCCTATAGCCCCAAAACCGCCTTGGCGATGATGTTGCGCTGGATCTCGTTGGAGCCGCCATAGATGGTTGCGGCGCGGGAATTGAAATAATGCGGGATGATGCCCAGGGTTTCTTCAAGCTCGGTCGGGAAGTCGCCTTCATAGGCGGCGCGAACCGCGTCGGTCGGCGCGGCCATCGGTCCGGCGACATCGGCCAACAGCTCCGCCGTCGATTGCTGGATCTCGGCGCCGCGCATCTTCAGCACCGATGTGGCCGGGTCCGGCGTCGAGTCGTTGCGCCGGCGCTGTCGGTCGAGCACCCGCATCACCGTGATTTCCAGGGATTTCAGTTGCATCTCGATGGTGGCGCATTTGCGGCGGAATTGCGGATCATCGGCCAAGGCGCCGTTGAACGCCGGTAGCTTTTCCGCCAGCCGCTTGGCGCGGTTCAAACGCTCCCGCGACAACCCGACCCGGGCGATGCCGGTGCGCTCGTTACCAAGCAGGAACTTGGCGTAATCCCAGCCTTTGTTCTCCTCGCCGATCCGATTGCTGATCGGTACCCGGACATTGTCAAAGAACACCTCGTTGACATGGTGGGCGTCGTCGATGGTCTTGATCCCGCGCACCGTGACGCCCGGCGCGGTCATGTCGATCAGCAGGAACGAGATCCCCATCTGCCGCTTCGGGGCGTTTGGATCGGTGCGCACCAGGGCGAAGATCCAATCGGCGCGATGCGCCATCGAGGTCCAGATTTTCTGGCCGTTGACGATATAGTCGTCGCCATCCCGCACCGCCGAGGTCCGCAACGAGGCGAGATCCGATCCGGCGCCGGGCTCTGAGAAACCCTGACAGAACCAGAGATCCAGGTTGCGCAGCTTGGGGAGGAAGAAGTCCTTTTGCGCCTCATTGCCGAAGGCGCAGAGCACCGGGCCAACCATGTTCACATTGAACGACAACGGCTCGGGCGTCGGCGCCAGCAACAATTCCTCGATGAAGATATAGCGCTGCACCGCCGACCAGTTGGTGCCGCCATGCTCCTCCGGCCAATGCGGCACCGCCCAACCCTTTTTGTTCAGGATGCGTTGCCAGGTAACGATATCGTCCTTGCTCCAATGCGGCCACCGACCGCCATTGGCCTTGGCCGACGCCGGCAGGTTCTTGGCGATGAAGGCCCGGACCTCATCGCGAAATCCAAGTTCTTCAGCGGAAAAGGCGAGTTCCATGGCGACGATCCTTGTTGTTCTTAACCGGTCGTCATTGTTGCGCGCGTTGAGCCTGCCGCCAAGTGTTGTCGGAGATTTTGACTTTCGGCGTTTGCTTCTCAATCACCGTCGCCCTGGCGAACGGCAGGGCCCAGGCCTGAGGATTATCAACCCGGATAAAGCCGGTGAACTTGGATCGATCTCCGAAATGGCTCCGCCACGCGTCACTAGCAACCTATTCAGGCTTGGACCCTGGCTTTCGCCAGCGCGACGGGCTTTGTGGTTTCCAGACCTGAGATTAATCGACCCGACCCCCCCGGCAACCGGGTTATCCGTCTGCCTCAATCACCGTCGCCCTGGCGAACGGCAGGGCCTATGCCTGAGGATTATCAACCCGGATAAAGCCGGCGAACTTGGATCGATCTCCGAAATGGCTCCGCCACGCGTCACGGGCAAACGCTTCCGGCTTCGGCCCTGGCATTCGCCAGGGCGACGGGTTTTGTGGTTTTCAGGCTTGAGATCAATCGACCCGTCCCCTCCGGCAACCGGGTTCCTCGTCCGCCTTCCAATCACCGTCGCCCTGGCGAACGGCAGGGCCCAGGCCTGAGGATTATCAACCCGGATAAAGCCGGCGAACTTGGATCGATCTCCAAAATTGCTCCGCCACGCGTCACGGGCAAAGGCTTCAGGCTTCGGTCCTGGCGTTCGCCAGGACGACGGGGTTTTGTGGTTTTCAGGCCTGAGATCAATCGACCCGCCCCCTCCGGCACCCGGGTTCCTCGTCCGCCTTCCAATCACCGTCGCCCTGGCGAACGGCAGGGCCCAGGCCTGAGGGTTATCAACCCGGATAAA
>JAQBUJ010000164.1 GCA_027623845.1 Pseudomonadota bacterium | reverse complement strand
GATCTGGGGACCCGTGGGCCGCCGCTTTGGGACTTGGCGGTGCTGCTCAGTTACTGGGCCGAGCCGGGCGACCCACCCGCCATGCGGGACCTCGGGCAGATGCCGACGACCGCGCCCGGGTTTTTGCAACGGGCTGAGATCGCCGAACGCTATGGCGGTCTGAGCAAGCGCGATATTTCCGAAATCCGCCAGTACCGGGTGGTCGCACAGTTCCGCCTGGCCGTGGTCTTTCGACAAATCTTCCGCCGGTATCGCGACAGCGGTGAGGAAAACCCTCGGGCCGGGGCCTTCGATGAACTGGCGGATGGTCTGCTGAACTTCACCATGGATGTCATGGCCGGTCGCGCGGATTAAGCCCACCACAGGCCAGACTTACTTTCCGGATTGTGGAATTCGATATCGCCAACCGGGATCACAACCGATAAATTGTCGTCATGAACACCATCGCCATATCGAAACCGGACAAGTCTTCCGTCGAGCGGCCCGGACAAATTCAATCGGTGATGCGGGCTATCAGCGTTCTTAACGCACTTGCCGCATCAAACGAGGGACTGACCCTTACGGAAATTTCCCATACGGTCACCTTGCCGCTATCAACGGTACACCGGCTCCTCACCACCCTGCAGCAGACCCGTTACGTTCGTTTCGACACGGATCGCAGCGCTTGGCAAATCGGGGTTACCTGCTTTTCGGTTGGCAATGCTTTCCTGCGCTCTCGCGATCTGGTGACCATCACCCGGCCCTATCTGCGCCGGTTGATGGAGGAAAGCGGTGAGACGGCTAATCTCGCGGTGCGCGACAATCTGGAGATGGTCTATCTTGCCCAAGCCGAATGCCGCGAAATGATGCGAGCGCTGGCCAAGCCGGGGGCTCGGGTCCCAATTGCCGGCTCCGCCGCCGGGAAAACCCTGCTTGCGCGGATGTCGGAAGACGACGTCGGGCGGGTTCTCGGCGCCCCAGGACTAAACACGCGAACACGCAAGACCATCGACGCGCTGCCGCGCATGCTCAAGGAACTGAAGCAGGTGCGCGGGCGGCTTTACGCGATCGACGACGAAGAACACGCGGTCGGGCTGCGCTGTGTCGCCGCGGCGGTCTTCGATCACCTTGGCGAGCCGCTGGGGGCGATCTCCGTGTCCGGCCCAACCGCAAGGATCACCGACGACCGGATCGCGCCGCTGGGGGCGATGGTTAGAGACGTCGCCCGGGAGGCGACCACCGCGCTAGGCGGGGCTTGGCCGGATTGACCTGAAGAGGGTCGCGGTCGCGGCCTACCAGAACTTCTGATCCATCGCCATTGCCGGCTGATCACAACCCGCTTCGCCGACTTCCTTGGCCGGGACGCCAGCGACGGTAGTATTATCAGGCACGTCCTTCAGAACCACACTGCCGGCGCCGACCCTGCAGCAGGCGCCGATGCTGATATTGCCAAGGATTGTCGCCCCGGCGCCGATCATCGTACCCGGTCCGATTTTCGGGTGCCGATCGCCGCGCTCCTTGCCGGTCCCGCCCAGGGTAACCCCGTGCAAAATAGAGACCCCGTCACTGACCACTGCCGTCTCGCCGATCACCACACCGGTGGCGTGGTCGATCATGATGCCCTTGCCGATCCGGGCCGCCGGATTGATGTCGACCTGCAAGACCTCGGAAACCCGGCTTTGCACATACTGGGCCAGGGTCTTGCGGCCCTGGTTCCAAAGCCAATGGGCGACCCGGTGGGCCTGTAGGGCTTGGTAACCCTTGAAGAAGATGAACGGCTCCAGATAGCTGGTGCAGGCCGGGTCGCGTTCGTAGGTTGCGGACAGGTCGGCGCGCGCAGCATCGACGATCCAGGAATCGCTGCTCACCGCCTCGTACAAAACCTTATGGAGTGACAGCGCGCTCATCTCGGGCCCACCAAGCTTCTGCGAAAGCAGGAAGGCCAGCGCGTCTTGAAACGCCGCCTGGTCAAGCACCACTGTGTGCAACCACCCGGCCAACGCGGATTCCTCAAGCGCCCAATTTTCGGCATCGGCGCGCATTGCCGCCCAGACCGGATCAACAACCGGCTTTGCCTTGATTCCCAACTCGACCATGACAAAGCTCCTCGGAGCGCTTCGATTCCAAAAGACAACGTATAACAAGTGGCGGGTGAAAAGTGATGTTCAACCCGAAGGACTGTGTTTCCACATCAAGATCAATGCGGAAAATCCATCAGGCGGCAAGCATCGCGTATGCCTGGAAGGTATAGGCCGTCGCCAAAGAGCCGCCTAATCCCCAAGCGAGATACCACAAAAACACCGGTCGTTTGACCAAGGCGAAGACCGCCATTGCCGCCGGGATACTGGTCACCCCACCGGCAACCATGAAACCAAGCCCGGCGCCTGGCGCCATGCCCATCTCGATCAAGGCGCTGACTGTCGGGATTGCGGCGAACCCGTTGAGATAAGCCGGGATACCGAGCAGGATAGAAGCGGGGATCGCCCACCAGGTCTGGTTGCCCAAAAGCGCGGCGATCCGGTCTGCCGGGATGTAGGCCACCATCAGGCTTTCCAGCATGAACGCCAGGGTCAGCCACTTCACCAGAAACCAGCCGATCGCCCGGGCTTCACCGGAAAACGCCTGCCGCCGCGCCGGCTCCTGCCAAAACCGCCAAACCACCGGCGCCTGCTTAATTGCGTTACTGGCGCTACAGCTTCCACAACTCGTGGCGCCGGGCAACATCGGATCCGCGAACAGGTGCTGACGGGCGAAAACATGCGTGGCGATACCCGCCGCCGCGCCGATACCAAAAGCCGCCAACAATTTAGCGACGGTAAACGGAAGACCAAAGACCGGGATCATCAGGAAGAACATCTGCGGATCCATCAAGGGCGAGGCCAGCCAGAACGCCATCACCGGCGCCAAGGGAACGCCGGCGCCGAGCAATCCGGCGATGATCGGCACCACCCCGCAGGAACAAAACGGCGAGAGCGCGCCGAACGCCGCCGCCAGAACCACCGCGCGCACCGGGTGGCCGGCGAAAACAATGGCGATCTGCTTGTCGAGCCCGGTCGCCTTAGCAAAGGCCGCAACCAGAACCGAGACCAACAAGAAGGGGCCAATGCCAACCAACGCCTCGCCGGTAAAGAGCGCGCTGCGCTGGGCTTGCTCGGGGATCAAGACCGCAAGCACCGCGACAAGCGCCAGAATTGCCAGCACCACGCGGTCGATTTTCCAAGCGCGGCGCGCGATCGCCAATGGTTCCGTGAGCAGGGCCATGACGGCTCCCTTCCAAACGTTTGTTCCAGAATAATCGAACTTTCTGGAGAAAAAAAGAGAATTTCACGCGGTTTCTGCGTCTCCGATCTCAACCATCTCAACACCCAGGCAACACTGATCAATGAGGAACTTGGCCAAATCCTGAGTCAGGTCACAATTGGCGAAGCACCGAATTGTCCGCCCCTCGCGTCGCTGTTCCACCAAACCGACCGAGATCAAGTGCAGGCAATGGTGCGACAGGGTCGATTTGGGGATGCCGAGATGTTGCTGGATCTGGCCGACGGTCAGCCCGTCGCGCCCGGCGCGAACCAACAACCGGAAGGCCTCCAGGCGATGCGGGTTGCCAAGCTCTGCAAAACATTTCGAGGCGGTTGTAACGTCCATAGTGACAGTATGGGAAGGGCGGATCACCTCGTCAAGCGATTGTTCTGGGATTATCGAACAAAGGTACGGCGTCACCACGCTCGTCTCTCGGTTTAAACTGCCGCTCGACAGCACGAATACCCGTTCGGCGCCCGCATAGCGGCCGACCCTACTTCGCCGTGATCAGGTCAACCTCGGCGATTTCCTCGGCAGTCAGGGCCCATCCAGCGGCGGCGACATTGGCGTCGATCTGTTCCGGCTTGGTCGCGCCGGCAATGACGCTGGCGGTCGTCGGACGCGCCGCCATCCAGCTGAACGCCAGCTCCAGAAGCGTATGTCCCCGAGCTTTGGCGAAGGCGTCGAGTTTGTCGACGATGTCGAAATTCTGCTCGGTCACGTAGGTCCGGTTGGCGAATTTGGGCATATCGGTCAGGCGGGCCCCGTCCGGCATCGCGTCGCGCTTGTATTTACCGGTTAGCAAGCCGCTGGCGAGGGGGAAATAGGGCAGCAACCCACAGCCATGCGCCTGCATCGCCGGCAAGAGTTCGGCCTCGACCGCGCGGTTCAGCAGGTTGTACTCGTCCTGGCAGGAAACAAACCGGCTGAATCCGCCGGTCTTGGAAATCCATTGCGAGTCCACCACGCCCCAGGCCGGCAGGTTCGAGCAGCCGATGTATCGGACCTTGCCCTGGCTCACCAAATCATCCAGAGCCCGCAGGGTCTCGTCCATCGGGGTGAGCGGGTCGGGCTGGTGCAATTGATACAGGTCGATCCAATCGGTCTTTAGCCGACGCAGCGAATCTTCGACAGCCGTCATGATGTAGCGGCGTGACCCGCCAATCTTGGTGCCGTCATCGCTCATCGCCATACCGAACTTACTAGCCAGCACGATATCTTTACGGCGCGGGCCAAGAACCTCGCCAAGCTGTTCCTCGGAGCCGCCCCTGCCGCCATACATGTCGGCGGTGTCGAACAAGGTGATGCCCTGCTCGATCGCCCGCTCGACGACCAGGCGGGTTTCGTCGACGCCCAGGCGCATGCCGAAATTGTTGCAGCCAAGACCAACCACCGAGACCCGCAGGCCCGAGGTACCAAGATTTCTGTGTTCCATGATGCCCTCTCTAAAAACAAGACCGGGACACTAACGCGTTTGCTCGATAAGGCAAATCAGCGTCAGCGACCCGTTAGCGGCGATCCCTTCAAAACGACCTCGCATTGGCCCCTCATCGGATCTTCGCTATCACATTAACAATTTCGTAAGCTTGGCAATCTTATCCTTGGCAAAGGTAAGCACGACAACTATATGTCAGCCATGAACCGTGAAGACCTTGACCGGAATTTTGGATTCCTTCTGCATGACGTGGCGCGGCTGATGCGGACCGTGTTTGATCGGCGCGGTCGTGAGCTTGGGCTGACACGCTCGCAATGGTGGGTTCTGACCATGCTGTACGCTAAGGAAGGTGTCACCCAGTCGGAATTGGCCGACTTCATGGAGCTTGAGAAAGCGACGTTGGGCCGGCTGCTGGATCGGTTGGAGGAGAAGGAGTGGGTGGAGCGGCGAACGGACTCACTTGATCGCCGGGTCAATCGGCTTTATCTCACCGACAACGTCCAGGAAGTCATGCGGGTGCTGCGGAATATTGCGGCCGAAGTACGCAACGATGCGCTTGGAGATTTAACCAATAGTGAGCACGAGCGCTTCATCGATACACTTTTGAAGATCAAAACCAACCTGCTGACCCAAGACGACGCGCGCCCGGATTTAGCCGAGCGCCCGTCCCTCTCGGCAGCGGATGACTGAGGCTTAGGACGATGAGTGATAGTGAAACCGATACGGCTGCGCCCGCCTCTACGGCGGCGGAACCAATACCAATGCGCCCGCGACGCCGTTGGGGGCGCACGGTACTGCGATTGATTCTGCTGGTCGCTATTCCCGCCGTCGCGATTCTCGCGGGCGGCTATTGGTACCAGGCGACCGGGCGATACGTGACCACAGAGAACGCTTATGTGAAAGCTCATGTGATCGCCGTCAGCCCGAATATTGATGGCCGGGTAACCGATGTTTTCGTCAAGGAGAACCAACGAGTCACCGCGGGCGATGTGCTCTTCAGGTTGGATGCCGAGCCGTATTGGATGATGGTTCGGATGTCCGAGGCAAAGCGCGAAACAGCGCGCCAGGACATCGAGTCGACCCGGGCGGAATACCACCAGATCGTCGCGGAAATTGAGGAAGCAAAAGCTAACGTCAGATACTACGAAAGCGAGGCCGCCCGGCAACGCAAACTCGCGAGCAAGGCGATCACAACGCGCACCCGGCTTGACGAGGCGGAATTCAATCTTACCGGCGCCAAGCAGGCCTTGGCGACCCGACGCCAGAAAATTCGCACCGTGCTGGCCCGCCTTGGCGGCGATCCGAACCGTGGCGTTGAGTTGCATCCCGATTTCATGGCCGCCGAAACCGAAAAAGCCATGGCGGAGATGAATCTCGGCTATACGGAGATCCGATCGCCGGTGGACGGTATCGTGACCCGTCTAAAGCTTGAGGCGGGGGAATGGGTCGAGGAGGGTGAACCGGCGTTTGGCTTGATCGCCGTAGACGAAACCTGGATCGAGGCCAACCTCAAGGAAACCCAGTTGACCCATATCCGCGACAACCAGGATGTGACGGTCGAGATCGACGCCTACCCGGACGTCGTGTGGAAAGCCAAGGTCGCCAGCATTAGCCCGGCGACCGGCGCCGAGTTCTCGGTCCTGCCGCCACAGAACGCATCGGGCAACTGGGTCAAGGTGGTGCAACGCCTGCCGGTTCGCATCGAAATCGAAACCACCCCGGAGCACCCGCCGTTGCGCGCCGGAATGACGGCGACGGTCACCGTTGACACGCACCACAAGCGCGAATTGTGGAATACGGTCAAAAACGCGATCGCCGGCCTTCAGGGCAGCGGAGACGCCGAGACGAACTAGCGTGCTGATGGGCTAGCGCCCCCCGAATCCCAAGTTCGCATCACGTTGTGGGGCGCTCGTTCGAACTTTAACCCCGCCATACCAGGCCTTCGATCCACGCTGGCGGGCTATCGAACAGCGTCCTGGCACGAGCCCGTCTTTTCGAGATTCAGCCGCTTGCCTGCGTCGAAGGGGTGGTGCGTATCCCAGACTAAAACCTCGCCCCGGAGATCCTTGCGCCGAACGGGTTTGCTCGGATCAAAACGGAATCGATCTTACGACACTTCCGCAACTCTTTCTTGATATACCAGGGTCACTCCAGAACCCGAAAGCCCTGGTGCGAGATG
>JAQBUJ010000163.1 GCA_027623845.1 Pseudomonadota bacterium | reverse complement strand
GATTGCATATGATGCCGATCCGAGGCACACTTTTTGGGTTGGGAGGACCTCATATGGAGAATCCCGGTTCAAGGCATGATCACGCGTCCAGAGAGACTGGCCAGAGAGACTGGCCAGAGAGACTGCCCAATCAAACCGGCGAGAGAAAAACGGAGAGATCCCATGTCCGACAACAATTCCGACGATCCGAACAAGGGCTTGCGCCGTTCCTCGCAGTGGTATGGCAAGGATGACAAGGACGGTTTCGCGCATCGCTCCTGGATGAAGAACCGGGGCATGCCGGCGGATCAATTCGATGGTCGCCCGGTGATCGGCATTTGCAACACCTGGTCTGAGTTCAACCCCTGTAATGCACATTTCCGCGATATCGCCGAGCGGGTGAAGCGTGGGGTCTATGAGGCCGGCGGGGTGCCGATGGAATTTCCGGTCTTCTCGAATTCCGAGAGCCAAAACAGGCCGACGGCGATGCTCTACCGCAACCTCGCCTCGATGGATGTCGAGGAGTCGATTCGCGCTCTGCCGATGGATGGCGTGGTATTGCTGGTTGGCTGTGACAAGACCACGCCGGCGCTGATGATGGGCGCCGCGTCCTGTGACATTCCGACGATCGTGGTGTCCGGCGGGGCGATGCTGAACGGCCACTACAAGGGTGAGTTGGTCGGCTCCGGCACCCATACCTGGAAATTCTCCGAGATGGTCAAGGCCGGCGAGATGACCTTGGAGGATTTCATGTCGGCCGAGCAGGATAACTCCCGCTCCGCCGGCCATTGCATGACCATGGGCACCGCTTCGACCATGGCCAGCTTCGCCGAATCGATCGGCATCGCGCTGCACGCCAACGCGGCAATCCCGGCAGTGGACTCGCGCCGTTACGTGCTGGCTCAGATGGCCGGCCGGCGCATCGTCGACATGGTCAAGCAGGACATCACCATGTCGAAACTGCTGACGCGCGAGAGCTTCGAGAACGCGATCATGGTCAATGGCGCCATTGGCGGCTCGACCAACGCAGTGGTGCATATGCTGGCGATCGCCGGGCGTATGGGGATCGATATCACGCTGGATGATTGGGACCGGCTGGGCCGCGACGTGCCTTGTCTGGTCAACCTGATGCCGTCGGGCAAATACCTGATGGAGGACTTTTTCTATGCTGGCGGCCTGCCGGCGGTGATTCGCGAACTTGGCGACTATATCCACAAGGACGCGATGACCGCCAATGGCAACACGCTCTGGGATAACTGCAAGGACACCGAGTGTTACAACCGCGATGTCATCTTCCCGATCGACAAGCCGTTCAAGCCGAATGGCGGCATCGCCGTGCTGCGCGGCAATTTGGCGCCGGGCGGGGCGATCATCAAACCCTCGGCGGCGTCGCCGGAGTTGATGGTGCATCGGGGCCGCGCCGTGGTCTTCGAGAGCATCGAGGATTATCACGAACGCATCGATGACCCGGATCTCGATATCGACGAGACCTGCATGATGGTGCTGAAATATTGCGGACCGAAGGGGTATCCGGGTTTCGCCGAGGTTGGCAACATGGGCCTACCCTCAAAGGTCCTGAAAAAGGGCATTACCGATATGATCCGGATCTCCGACGCCCGGATGAGCGGCACCGCCTATGGCACCGTGGTGCTGCACGCAGCGCCGGAAGCCGCTGCCGGCGGGCCTCTCGCCTTCGTGCAAAACGGCGACATGATCGACCTCGACGTGCCGAACCGCAAACTGCATCTCGACATCACCGACGAGGAACTGGCGCGCCGGCGCAAGGCCTGGAAGGGATTTGAGTCACCCTATGATCGCGGCTATTCCAAGATCTATGTGGAGCACGTCAACCAGGCCGACAAGGGCGCCGATCTCGACTTCCTGGTCGGCAAGAGCGGCACCCCGTTGATGCGGGAGTCCCATTGACGACCGGCAACACCCCCGATCGGCCAGGCGCCGAACAGCGAACGCGACGCCGGGACATCATCGGATCACACTGGTGTTTCCGGCCTCCGCGCCTGCTGAAACGATTGAATTGTGCACTGCAGCGATTGATCCGATTTCCCGAAACCGCTATAGCCGCCAACGCGGCAAATGTCGGAGTGGGTTATGGAAACCGGGCATCTCAAGATCGTACGAACTGTTTCGCAACTGCGAGAGCAGATAGCCGAATACCGTGCCGCCCAAGAAACCCTGGCTCTGGTGCCAACCATGGGTTTTCTGCATGAGGGTCATTTGTCGCTGATGCGCCAGGGCCGGGCCAACCATGACCGGGTTTGCGCGACCCTCTTCGTCAATCCCCGGCAATTCTCGCCGAGTGAAGACCTCGAGACCTATCCTCGCGACGAGGCCGCCGATATCGCCAAACTCCAGGTCGAGGGCGTGGATCTACTGTTTGCGCCGAACGTGACGGAAATGTATCCGGCTGGCGCCGCCACGACCGTCAGTGTCGCCGGTCTGACGGACTGTCTCTGTGGTGTCACACGCCCGGGGTTTTTCGACGGCGTGGCGACCGTGGTGACCAAATTGTTGCTCCAGGCGCTGCCAAATACCGCGATCTTCGGCGAGAAGGATTATCAGCAACTCCTGGTGATCAAGCGCTTCGCCAAGGACTTGGATATCCCTGTCGAGATCCTTGGCGGCCCGACGGTGCGGGAGGCGGATGGGGTGGCGCTGTCGTCCCGAAACGCCTATCTGGACGCCGGGGACCGAACCCGCGCGCCGGAGCTTTTCGCCGCACTGAAGACGGCGGCGGCTTCCATCTCTGCACGGGCACAATCACCTGACGCGGCGATCGAGGCGGCGCGCCAGCGTATCGAGATCGCCGGGTTTGGCCCCATTGATTATCTGGACCATCGCGACGCGGAAACCTTGGCGCCCGCCGGGGCGGCGGACCGGCCGTCCCGCCTGTTAGTCGCCGCTTGGCTCGGCAAGACCAGATTGATCGACAATGTGCCGGTGGGCGATGATGGCGGGCGATGACGGGCGGCGCTGATTAAGCGACCGCTGTGCTGATTACCGTCGACTTCGCTCCCCTACCCTCGGTTCGCCCGGTTCTCGATCAGATCCTCGACCACCGCCGGGTCGGCCAAGGTCGAGGTATCGCCCAAACTGCCGAAATCATTCTCGGCGATTTTGCGCAAGATCCTCCGCATGATCTTGCCGGAGCGGGTTTTCGGCAGGCCGGGCGCCCATTGGATCAGATCGGGGCTGGCGATCGGGCCGATTTCCTTGCGGACCCAGCCGACCAGCTCCTTGCGCAGATCCTCAGTCGGCTCCACCCCTAGGTTCAACGTGACATAGGCGTAGATGCCCTGGCCCTTGATCTCATGCGGATAGCCGACCACCGCCGACTCGGCGACCAAGCGATGCGCGACCAAGGCCGATTCGACCTCCGCCGTGCCCATGCGGTGACCGGAAACGTTGATCACGTCGTCGACGCGCCCGGTGATCCAGTAATAGCCGTCCTCGTCGCGGCGGCAGCCGTCGCCGGTGAAATAGCGCCCCGGGAAGGTGGCGAAATAGGTTTGGAAAAACCGGTCGTGATCGCCATAAACCGTGCGCATCTGACCGGGCCAGCTATCGGCGATGCAGAGATTGCCGGAGGCGGCGCCCTCCAACTCGTTGCCCTCGCCATCGACGAGGAGCGGCTGAATGCCGAAGAACGGTCGTGTCGCCGAACCGGGCTTAAGGGCGGTCGCGCCCGGCAGCGGGGTGATCAAAATGCCGCCGGTCTCGGTCTGCCACCAGGTATCGACGATCGGACAGCGACCATCGCCGACCACCTTATGATACCAGAGCCAGGCCTCCGGGTTGATCGGCTCGCCGACCGAGCCCAAAAGCCGAAGCGACTTGCGGCTGGTTGATTTAACCGGGCCGTCACCCTCGCGCATCAACGCCCGGATCGCGGTCGGCGCGGTGTAGAAGATCGACACGTCATGCTTGTCGCAGACTTGCCAGAACCGGCTGGAGTCCGGATAGTTCGGTACCCCCTCGAACATCAAGGTCGTCGCGCCATTGGCCAGCGGGCCATAGACGATATAGCTGTGACCGGTGACCCAGCCGACATCGGCGGTGCACCAGTAGACCTCACCGTCCTTGTAATCAAAGACGTATTGATGGGTCATTGAGGCATAGACGATATAGCCGCCCGACGTGTGCATCACCCCTTTGGGTTGTCCGGTCGAGCCGGAGGTATAAAGGATGAACAAGGGGTCCTCGGCCGCCATCTCCTCGGGCGGGCAATCCTCCGACGCCGTGGCCATGATGTCGTGATACCAGTGGTCGCGGCCCTCGGTCCAATCGATCGCCCCGCCGGTACGCTTGACCACCACGACGGTCTTACACATTGGCGAAGCGGCGACCGCGGCATCGGTATTGGCCTTTAGCGGGATCGGCTTTCCGCCGCGCAAACCCTCGTCCGCGGTGATGATCAGATTACTGTCGCAATCCCGGATGCGACCGGCGAGCGCGTCCGGCGAAAAACCGCCAAAAACGATGGAATGGATGGCGCCGATCCGGGCGCAGGCCAGCATGGCGACCGCCGCCTCGGGGATCATCGGCATATAGAGAGTAATCCGGTCACCCTTCTTGGCGCCAAGCCCCTTCAAGGCATTCGAGAACTTGCAGACCTCCCGGTGTAGCTCGCGATAGCTGATCTTCTTATCCTCGGCCGGATCGTCGCCCTCCCAGACGATGGCGGTCTGATCGCCACGCGTCGCCAGATGGCGGTCCAGACAATTGGCCGATACATTCAAGGTGCCGTCGTAATACCATTTGACGTGCAGATCATCCTTGGCATAGGAGACGTCCTTGACCTTGGAATAGGGCTTGATCCAGTCGATCCGTTTGCCCTGCTCGCCCCAAAACGCCTCGGGATCGGCGATCGAGCGCTGATACATCGCCAGATAGCCGTCATTGTCGATCATCGCCGCTTGTCTGACGGCGTCGGGGACGGGAAACAGGCTCTGATCCGACATGGTGAAACTCCTCCATTAACCGCGCGTTCTTGATCCATCGCTGGATTGGCGCGTTTCGCATTGTCTCTACCGCACAATATCCATCTCCAAAGCCACGCTGGCAACCGGTTGGTCGCGGTGATCACAAACCGGAACGGCCTTCCCGCCTGTCGCCCTCCACCGGCACAACAATGTGCTAGGATCGATCCATTGGGTTCGGACCATCGAAGGCAATCGTCATGAAAATCACCGGCTACGAAGCGACCGCCCTGAACGTTCCCGAAGATGACCCGCTGGCCAACATGCCGGAGGAAGTCGGTCGCACCCGTCCGGTCGTCGTGCTGCGATTACGCACCGATAACGGCATCGAAGGCATCGCCGTGACCTTCTACGGCGGCAAGATGACCGGCAGCCTGCGCGTCGCTGTCGAGGAACTCGCAGCGATCACCGTGGGCGAGGACCCGCTGCGGACCGAGGCGATCATCGCCAAGCTGCGGAACGGCACTGGCGATTCCTGTGGGCCGGGAGGCATCTTCACCCTGGCGCTCTCGGCGATCGACATCGCGCTCTGGGACATCAAGGGTAAGGCGCTGGAGCAACCCTTGTGGAAACTGCTTGGCGGGCATCGCGACCGGGTGGCGACCTATGCCTCGGGTTCGCTGCGCCGCGGCCTGACCGACGACCAAGCCCAGCAGGCGGCGCGTATCCTGGTGCAGAAGGGTTTTCGCGAGATGAAGACCCAAATGGCCCTACCCGGCAATCCAACCCCCGCCGACGAAATCCGCCGGGTGCGCGTGGTGCGCGACGCCATCGGCCCGGATATCAAGCTGATGTGCGATATCAACCAGCGCTGGCGACCGGAGCAGGCGATCGATATCGGTCACCGGGTCGAGGATGTTGGCCTGTTCTGGTTGGAGGACGTAACCGCCCATGACGACTATCAAGGCCTGGCCCGGGTAACCGCCGCCTTGAAGACCCCGATCGCCGGCGGTGAATATGTCTGGGGTATCACCCCGTTCCGTCAGATGCTGGAGGCGCGGTCGGTTGATATCGTCATGGTCGATATCCTACGCGCCGGCGGGGTCAGCCAATGGATGAAGATCGCCGGCATGGCCGAAGCGTTCAACCTGCCGATCGTCAGTCATGTAATGCCGGAAATTCTGGTCCATCTGGTCGCCGCCTGCCCGAACGGGCTGACCGTCGAGTACATGCCCTGGATGCTGGCGCTCTATGAGGAAACGCCGGCGATCGAAAACGGCGAGCTGATCCTGCCGACCAAACCGGGCCTCGGGTTGACCTTCCACGAAAAGGCGATCGCCGCGTTCAAGGCCTGAGACGGGTCAGCCCTGATGCGGAATACCGCCCAGAATCGGCCAGCATTCCGAAGCCAGCCAACCGCAATCGATTGGCAGGGTGACTCCGGCGACCGCAGAGGCCTGATCGGAGGCGAGAAAGAAAACCCCATCGGCGATTTCAGCCGGCATCACCATGCGGTTCAACGGCGCACTCGATTCCATGGCGCGGCGGTCACGCAGGCCTTGCTGAAAGTTTTTCTCCTGAGCCGGGGTCAAAACCATCCCCGGCGCCACCGCGTTGACCCGCACCCCCTTCACCCCAAGCTCCACCGCCAGGGTCCCGGTCAGCGAGACGATCGCGGTCTTGCTTGGACCATAGGCGAGCAGCGGCATCGTGCGATATGAGGACAAGGAGGCGATATTGATGATCGCGCCGGCGCCCCGATCCGCCATGCGCAGGCCGAAATGCTTGCAACAATTGTACGTGCCGAAATAGTTCACCGCCCAGACCTGGTCATTGATCTCATCAGGAAAATCAGCCAATCGCTCCAGCTTCTGAAGGATGCCGGCGGAGTTGATCAACACTCCCGCCGGCCCGTATTCGACATCAATTCGCGCGGCAAGGGTCGCTACGGCGGCCCGGTCGGTCACGTCGAGCGGCTCG
>JAQBUJ010000162.1 GCA_027623845.1 Pseudomonadota bacterium | reverse complement strand
ACCCGATTGCCCTGGGGCTGAGGCCCACTCTATTCAATGTCGCGCCACCGTTAGGGATTTGCGCTCAAATCGATCGATAATGCGCCGCGAGGCTTTGCCGTTGCGCCGAGGCCTCGCGAGGTTTACGGTCCGCCGCATCCCCGAACCTGAGAATTGGCGCCATGACCGCCGATCAATTCCGCTACGCTGGCCCGTTGCTTGCCGATTATGCCAGCAGGCCCGAGGAAAGCCGTGGACGGCTCTATGACGAGCCGGACGCCATGGAACGGTTGCCGCATCAGCGCGACCGCGACCGCATTTTGCATTCCGGCGCCTTCAGAAAGCTGAAATACAAGACCCAGGTCTTCGTCTATCACGAAGGCGACTATTACCGAACCCGCCTGACCCACAGCCTTGAAGTGGCGCAAATCGCCCGGTCGGTCAGCCGTTCGCTGGGCTTGAACGAGGATCTGGCCGAGGCCTTGGCGTTGGCGCATGATTTTGGCCACACGCCCTTTGGTCACGCCGGAGAAGACGCGCTGGACGCGGTGATGCAGCCTTTTGGCGTCTTCGATCACAATGATCATACCCGGCGCATTCTGACCCGCCTGGAACAGCGTTACGCCGATTTCGACGGGCTAAACCTTACCTGGGAGACCCTGGAGGGAATCGCCAAACACAATGGGCCGGTTCACATCGACCCATCGGCGACCGTCGAGGCGTTGAACGCCCGCTTCGATCTTGAACTTCGTACCTACGCCAGCGCCGAGGCCCAGGTCGCGGCGATCGCCGATGACATCGCCTATGACGCCCATGACATCGACGATGGTTTGCGGGCCGGACTGTTCACCGTCGAGACGTTGGCCGACGTGCCCTTGGTGGGACCGGTGATCGAGACCGTGCGCCGCCAACACGGGGTGCTGGAAGAGGGACGCATGGTGCATGAGACGATCCGCCGTTTGATCAACGTCATGGTCACCGATCTGCTGGCCGAGACGCGCGACCGCATTGCAACTGCCGCCCCCACTTGTGCCGGCGATGTCAGGGCCTGGTCCGGGCCGATGGTCGGTTTTGGCGAGGCGGTGCGCGAACAGGACGCTGAATTGAAATCATTTCTGTTCACGCGGATGTACCGCCATTACAAGCTGAACCGCATGGCGAGCAAGGCGCGCCGGGTCGTCACTGAGCTGTTTGAGGTGTTCATGGCGGAACCGAACTGTCTGCCGGAAACCTGGCAGGACCCAGAGCGGATTGGTGATGAACACAGCCGGGCTCGTTTGGTGGCCGATTATATCGCCGGGATGACGGATCGATATGCGGTGCTGGAACACAAAAGATTATTCGATATGGATGAAAAGACGTAGATGAACATTTTCAATGAGTTTGAGGGCGTTGTTGCCAAGGCGCTAGAAGATATTCCCGCGCTTGCCAAGAGTCTCGATCTGGCCTCCCAGCGGGTCGCGGTGGAATCCCCGCGCGACCCCTCGCATGGGGATATGGCGACCAATGCGGCGATGGTTCTGGCCAAGCGCGCCGGAATGAAGCCACGGGATCTGGCCGAACAGCTTTGCGAGCGACTGGCCAAACATGACTCCGTGGTCTCGGCGGAAGTCGCCGGGCCGGGTTTCATCAACCTTAGGCTTGCCGATGACTATTGGCGCGAACGGCTGCGCGAGGTGCTGCGCGCCGATGTCGACTATGGCGCCTCGACGATTGGCGCTGGTCGCAAGGTCAATGTCGAGTATGTCTCAGCCAATCCGACCGGACCGTTGCACGCCGCCCATGCCCGGGGCGCAGTGATCGGCGACGCCTTGGCCCGGTTGCTGGCCAAGGCCGGTTTCGAGGTGTGCCGGGAATATTACATCAATGACGCCGGCGCCCAGGTCGACACCCTCGCGCGCTCAACCCATCTGCGCTACCGCGAGGCGCTGGGCGAGGACATCGGCGATATTCCCGACGGTCACTATCCCGGCGAATACCTGAAAGAGGTTGGCGAGGCTCTGGCGAAGCGCGATGGGGAGCGTTGGCTTGGCAAGGATGAAGCCGACTGGCTGGCCGAGGTTCGTGGTTTCGCCATCGAGCGGATGGTCGCCGGCATCAAGACCGATTTAGGCCGGCTGGGCATCAATATGCACGTCTACTCATCGGAGCGGGCGCTGGTCGAGTCCGGCGGCGTCGACGCGGTGATGCAGACTTTGGACGACAAAGGCCTGCTTTACACCGGCGTGCTGGAGCCGCCGAAAGGCAAGACCCCTGACGATTGGGAGCCCCGGCCACAAAGGCTTTTCAAGGCCACGGAGTTTGGCGACGACGTGGACCGGCCCATCGCCAAATCCGACGGCAGTTGGACCTATTTCGCCTCCGACGTCGCCTATCATCTGGACAAGTTCAAGCGCGGCTATGCCGAAATGATCGATGTCTGGGGCGCCGATCACGGCGGCTATGTAAAGCGCATGCAATCGGCAGTTCGCGCGGCGACCGCCGAACAGGGCGCGTTGGACGTCAAGATATGCCAGATCGTGCACATGATGCAGGACGGCAAACCGGTGCGGATGTCAAAGCGCGCCGGAACCTTCGTTACCCTTTCGGATGTCATCGATTCGGTCGGAAAGGACGTGATTCGCTTCATCATGCTGACCCGGCGCAATGATCAGCCGCTGGAATTCGATCTTGCCAAGGTGACCGAGCAAAGCCGGGAGAATCCGGTGTTTTACGTTCAATATGCCCATGCACGCTGCCATTCCGTGCTGCGTCTTGCCCATGACGCCTTCCCGGATTTGGACCTCGGAGCCAACGGTCTGGCGGGGGTTGATCTGGATTGCTTGACCGATTCGGGCGAGCTTGGTTTGATCAAACAACTGGCAAGTTGGCCGCGGCTGGTGGAAAGCGCCGCCGAAGCGCATGAACCGCACCGTGTCGCGTTCTATTTGTCGGAACTCGCCGCCGGGTTTCACGGGTTGTGGAACAAGGGCAAGGATGACGCCACGCTGCGCTTCATCGTCGAGGGCGATCAGCCCCGGACATTTGCCCGTTTGGCGCTGGTTCGAGGGGTCGCGACCGTTATCGCCTCTGGCCTGGGGGTCATGGGAGTGGAGCCGTTGGAGGAACTCAGATCATGAGTGAGTCAATGGAGCGGCCGCCGCGCCCTCCGTTGCTTGATGAAAACGACCGGCCAGGCCCGCCGCCGATTATGTCGGAGGAACCCCGACGCTCGTCTCGCGGTCTGACGTTGTTTATCGCGGGGTTTGCGCTGGTCGCCTTCGGTGGGATCGTTTGGTACGCCTATGATCAAGGGCGCCAGACCGGCAGTGAAGAGACAGCACCGCTGATCAGGGCCGACAATGCGCCGGTGCGGGTGCGGCCGGAAAAACCCGGCGGTTTAAAAGTCCCGCATCAGGACATGAAAATTTTCGGGCAACTGGGAGAGAACGGCGGCTCTGGTGAGCAAGCGGTAGAGCGTTTACTGCCCCGGCCGGAGAAACCGGCCCCGGCGCCAACGCCGAAAGCCGCCCCTGCTGGGGCGATACCGCCAGCGACAATTGCCGTGGCCCCGGCGCCCAAAGCGGCCCCGGTCGCACCGCCTACCACCGCCTCCCAAGCTGTTGCCACAACAAGCAAACCTGCCGGCGCGCCAAAACAATTGCTGCCGCCGCCAACGGCGCTGAAAGCCGCGAAAATACCACCGCCGCCGAAACCGGCAGCCGCAAAACCAACATCCAAACCTGCGGCCAAACCGGCGGCGAAAATCAGCGTTAAGCCGGTATCCGGCGGTCGGTTCCGGGTGCAGATCGCCGCCTTCAAAGACGAGGGCGCGGCGCGCGGCGCTTGGTTGCGGGTTCAAGCCGCCCATAAAGCGGAACTCGGCGGCCTCGGTTTGACCATCGAGCGGATCAGCATCGCCGGCAAGGGCTTATTCCACCGGGTCCAGGGCGGCCCGCTTGACGAGAAGCAGGCTCGGGCGATCTGCGGCGTTCTCAAGGCCCGCAAGCAAGCCTGCCTCGTGGTCAGGCGTTGACCACAGGACGATTGGCATGAAAGCCTGCATTCTTGGCTGCGAATCCGCCGTGCTCAGCGCTGCGGAGCGGGCGTTCTTCCGGGAGACGAATCCGTTTGGGTTCATCCTTTTCGCCCGCAATTGCCAGGACCGGGAGCAGTTGCGCCGTCTGGTCGCGGATCTGCGCGCCGCCGTCGGTCGCGATGCGCCGGTTCTGATCGACGAAGAAGGCGGGCGGGTCCAACGGATGAAGCCGCCCTGTTGGCGCGATTCGCCGGCGCCCGGCGCCTTTGGTGAAATCTTTTTGCGCGACCCTGCGGCGGCGCTCGAACTGGCACGAATGAACGCCAGGCTGATCGCCGAGGATCTTTATGAGGTTGGCATTGACGTGAATTGCGCACCGCTGCTCGATCTGCGCGAGGCCAACGGACATGCGGTGATCGGCGATCGGGCCTTCGCGCCGGAGCCGGAGACGGTGGTGCTGTTGGCTGAGGCCTGGATCAAGGGGTTGCGGGCCGGCGGCGTCGTTCCGGTGATCAAACATTTGCCCGGGCATGGCCGTACCCGGGTCGATAGCCATCACGCGTTGCCGGTGGTCGACGCCGATTTGGCGGATATGGATGTGCGCGACTTCTCGCCGTTTCGATCGCTGCGCGATAGTTTAGCCGGGATGACCGGGCATCTATTGTTCAGCGCGATTGATCCGGATCATCCGGCGACCTTGTCGCGCAAGGTGGTTGCCGAAGTGATCCGCCAGCGGATTGGTTTCGACGGGTTGTTGCTGACCGATGATCTGTCGATGTCGGCCTTGTGCGGAAGCATCGGTGAGCGGGCCGAGCAGGCGATCGCGGCGGGCTGTGATATCGCGCTTCACTGCAATGGCGTCCTGGAGGAAATGCGGGAGGTCGCCGCCAAGGTTCCCGCCTTGTCTGGAGAGGGGTTGCGCCGCGCCGAGGCGGTGCTGGCCGAGGCCCGCGCTATCCGCTCGACCCGCCAGGCGGTGAACCGCGATCAAGCGCTCGACAGCTTCGAGCGAAAACTAGCCAGCGTATAGCGAGGCGTTCTTGGACCTGGGTTTCATTCAAAACTTTCTTTTCGAAGCCTCGGTCTGGGCGATACCGGTCGTCCTGGCGATTACCTTGCATGAGGCGGCGCATGCCTATGTCGCCTGGATATGCGGTGACCCGACGGCGCGCCAGTTGGGCCGGGTTACGCTCAATCCGCTGGCCCATATCGACCGGTTCGGCACGATAATCCTGCCGATACTCTGCCTGCTCTCGCCATTTGGTCTGGTGTTTGGTTACGCCAAGCCGGTGCCGGTGAATTTCAGCCGGCTTGGCAATCCCAGACGCGACATGATGCTGGTCGCGGTGGCTGGCCCCTTCGCCAACCTCATTTTGTTGCTGATCTCGGCGATCTTGCTGCATGTGGCGGCGATGGCGCCGGAATGGCTCGGCGAGTGGTTGGCGGCCAATCTTTACCGCTCGGTTCTGTTGAACGCGATCCTTGCGGTTTTCAATATGCTGCCGATACCGCCGCTGGACGGGGGCCGGATCGTGACCGGGTTGCTGCCGTATTCTCTGGCGGTACGCTTTGCGCGGATGGAGCGATTCGGTATCTTCATAGTGATTGGCGTGCTTTTCCTGCTACCAACACTGGCTTCAGCGGTAAACTACGATTTGGGTTTCATCAAAAACCTCCTCGCCATACCAATTTATGGGTTGATGGACATGGTGTTTTCACTGGTCGGGCTTCGATAGGACGATGGCGGACAGCCACGACAATTTCGAAAGCCCCGAGCCGGATTACCGCCGCCCGCGCGAGCCTGAGCAGCTATCGCTGTTCCTGACCTTGGACGGCTATGAGGGGCCGATCGACGTACTGCTTACCCTGGGACGCGACCAGAAGGTCGATCTGACGCAAATCTCGATCCTGCAACTGGCCGACCAGTACCTGGCCTTCATCCGTCAGGCGCAAAGCCTCAATCTTGAGATTGCGGCGGATTATCTAGTGATGGCGGCCTGGCTCGCCTATCTCAAATCCAGGTTGCTGCTGCCCAGCACCGAGGATGACGAAGAGGGGCTGTCGAGCGAGGAACTGGCCGATGCTCTGCGGTTCCAGTTGCTGCGCCTGGAGGCGATGCGCGACGTCGGCGACAGCCTGATGGCGCGCCCCCGGCTGGGCGTCGACACATTCGCCCGCGGCATGCCTGAATCGATCGTTGATCTGGCCCACCCGGTCTATGACGTGACCTTGTTCGAGTTGTTGAAAGCCTATGGCGATCACAAGGTTCGTACCGAACACACGTCCTTGCGGATCGCCTCGACCAAGCTTTTTGCGGTCGAGGAAGCGGTCAAGCGGTTGCGCCGAATGCTCGGCCATATGCCAAACTGGCAAACCTTGATCAGCTTCCTGCCGTCGAATTTACGCGGCGGGCTTTTGAACCGCTCGGCCTTGGCTTCGACCTTTGTCGCCAGCTTGGAATTGGTCAAAGAAGGCCATATCGAGTTGCGCCAGGACAGCGCCTTCGGGCCGATCTTTCTGCGCAATCGGGAGCACCCGAGATGAGTGACGACGGCGCTGAGGATTTTGATCTGCAAGCGCCTGAATCCGCCATGCCCGCGCCTGTCGATATCGAGGCGCAAGCCCGGATTATCGAGGCTATTTTATTCGCCAGCGCCGCGCCCATGGACGAGGCGTCGCTGCAAAACCGCTTGCCGCCGGAGGTCTCGCTGCAGGAGATCCTGGCGAGGCTTGGCGCGCATTATCAAGGGCGCGGCGTCACCCTGGCCCGAGTGGGCCGCGGTTGGGCTTTTCGCACGGCCCCGGATCTGGCCGGCGCGCTGCGGATGAACGTTACGGTTAAGCGACGCTTATCCCGCGCCGCGGTAGAGACAATGTCGATCATCGCCTATCACCAGCCGGTAACCCGGGCCGAGGTTGAGGAAATTCGCGGCGTCGCCCTCAGTCGCGGCACCCTGGATACCTTGCTGGAGGCGGGGTGGATGCAGCCGCGCGGCCGCC
>JAQBUJ010000161.1 GCA_027623845.1 Pseudomonadota bacterium | reverse complement strand
ATCGGTCGGATCTTGTGTCGTTCGCCGAGCACGATTTCACGCGAGTTGACGCGCAACAGCCGGTCTACCCGGGTCTGGCGTGGGGGTTATGATCCGACCCGCGCGCAACGCCTTACCGAGCGCCGTCAGCGTCGGGCGCTGGGTCACAAACTGGCGCGCCAACCGGCGCTTTGAGCGGTGGTCCGGCGCGGGTAGGCGAAAGCGGGGGCTGCGGGATGACGGGCCGGTAGGATGCCTTTATAATGGCGATCATATCGGGCCGCATAATTTCTCGGACCTCATCAACGGAGTCATCGATGACCGAAGCGATCGAAACCCGCTCGACCCACGCCTGTTTCGGCGGCGAGATCGGCTTCTACACCCATCAGTCGAGCGCCACACAGACGCCGATGAATTTTTCGGTCTTCATGCCGCCGCAAGCCAAAACCGGCAAGGTTGCGGCATTGGTCTATTTGGCCGGCCTCACCTGCACCGAGGAAACCTTCATGATCAAGGCCGGCGCGCAGAAGCGGGCGGCGGAGCTTGGCCTGGCGCTGATCTGCCCGGATACCAGCCCGCGCGGCGCCGGGATCGAAGGCGAGGATGATTCGTGGGATTTCGGCACCGCCGCCGGTTTTTATCTCGATGCGACGGCGGCGCCCTGGTCGAGCCATTACCGCATGTACAGTTACGTCACCCATGAGCTGCCGGCGCTGATCGGCCAGCACTACCCCATCGACATGGATCGCCTCGGCATCTTTGGCCATTCCATGGGCGGCCATGGCGCGTTGACCATCCATCTGAAAAACCCCGAACTGTTCAAAACCGTCTCCGCCTTCGCCCCGATCGCCGCGCCTATGCGCTGTCCCTGGGGCAACAAAGCGTTTTCCAACTATCTCGGCCCGGACCAGGAAAGCTGGAAGCGCTATGATGCGAGCGAGCTGGTTCGAAGCTGCGGTGATGGCCCGAAAATCCTGATCGATCAGGGGCTGGCTGATGGGTTTCTTGAGCAGGAGTTGCATCCACATCTGTTCGAAGCCGCCTGCGCCGACGCCGGACGTGCGGTGACCCTGCGCCGGCACCCAGGGTATGACCACGGGTACTACTTCATCGCCAGTTTCGTCGAGGATCATTTGAAACATCATGCGGCGATGCTTTAAGATCGGGTTCAAGACCTAAACCCATCTTCCGGGAGAACAGCGGGGCTCCCTGCCCTTGCCGTTGCCCGTACAATTCCCCGTCGCATTCCCGGAATATCAAAAACCCCTACCGGAAGTCAGCGTACCCCATGCCGATCAAGATCCCCGAAGACCTGCCCGCGAGCGATATTCTGGAGAAAGAAGGCGTGCTCCTGATCAAGGAGACCGACGCCATCCGCCAGGATGTGCGACCGATGCGGATCGCCCTGCTCAATCTGATGCCGAAAAAGATCGACACCGAGACGCAGATCGCCCGGGTGCTGGCCGGCAGTCCGTTGCAAGTCGAGATAACCCTGGTGGCGCCAACCGGTTATCAGCCGAAGAACACCCCGCGCGAGCACATGCTCGACTTCTATCGGGAGTTCGAGTCGATCCGCGCCGAGAAATTCGACGGGCTGATCATCACCGGCGCACCGATCGAGCAGATCCCCTTCGAGGAAGTCGTGTACTGGGAGGAGTTGACCCGGATTTTCGATTGGTCGCGCGCCAATGTGCACGGGCTGTTCAATCTATGTTGGGGGGCGCAGGCGGCGCTGTATCATTTCTACGGGATACCGAAATATCAACTACCGACCAAGCGCTTTGGGGTGTTTCCACACCGGGTGTTGAACACCCGCTCGCTGTTGACACGCGGTCTGAACGATCTGATCAACGTGCCGGTTTCGCGACATACGGAAAACCGGCGGCCGGATTTCGTGGCGCATCCGCATCTGGAGATATTGATCGAGTCCGATGAGGCCGGAATGTGCGTGGTCGAGGACCCGAAACTCCGGCACGTGCACAATTTTAATCACCTGGAATACGATTCCGACACCTTGCATCATGAGTATTCCCGGGATTTGACCCAGGGCGACTCTGTCAATCCGCCGAAAAATTATTACCCGGACGACGACCCGGCCCGCACGCCGGTCAATACCTGGCGCGGGAGCGGCCATTTGCTGTTCTCGAACTGGCTGAACTGGATCTACCAGACGACGCCCTTCGATATCACGCGGATCGGCAAAGATCGCCGGTCATAATCACGCGTTGTAGATCATTGGAGACGGCGTCTTGCGTGTGCCTCCAACCTATCGCTTGACCTGTGCCCACTAGCCGCTGAAACTGCCGTCAGATGGGTGCGCCGAGACATCGTTCGAACGATCCGCGTCACCCGTAAGGGGCCCTCCCAAGAGGCGCCAATGAGAGACATAGGGGAGAGAAACGCAATGCCCACCGTATCGATGACGGTTAACGGAAAACCCGTATCCGGCGAGGTTGAGGCGCGCACGCTGCTTGTTCAGTTCCTGCGCGATCAATTGCGGCTTACCGGCACCCATGTCGGCTGCGACACCAGCCAATGCGGAGCCTGCGTGGTGCATATCGACGGCGAGTCGGCAAAGAGTTGCACGATGCTGGCGCTGCAGGCCGATGGCGCGGCGGTCACCACCATCGAAGGCCTCGCCGATGGCGAGACCCTGCACCCGATGCAGGAGGCGTTCCGCAACAATCACGGCCTGCAGTGCGGCTTTTGCACACCGGGCATGGTGATGAGCGCGATTGATCTGGTGAAGAAAAACCCGAAGGCGTCTGAAACCGAAATTCGCGAGTGGCTGGAAGGCAATATCTGTCGTTGCACCGGTTACCACAACATCGTGAAGTCGATCCAGGAAGCCGCCGGAAACATGGGAGGCTGAGATGCCTGATGGAGTCACGGGTACGGGCATCGGCGCCGCTGTTAAGCGCGTCGAGGACCAACGCTTCCTGACCGGACGCGGCAATTATACAGACGACATCAATCGCCCGGGTCAGACCTACGCCTATGTCCTGCGCAGTCCGCATGCCCATGCCACGATCAAGTCGATCGACACGGCGGCAGCGAGCGCGGCATCCGGCGTGGTCGCCGTCTTCACCGGTGCCGACATGGAAGTCGGTGGCCTGCCCTGCGGCTGGCTCATTCACAACGAGGACGGCTCGCCAATGCATGAGCCGCCGCATCCGCCGCTGGCGGTTGGCAAGGTGCGCCATGTCGGCGACCAGGTCGCGGCGGTGATCGCCGAAAGCCTGGCCGAGGCCAAGAACGCCGCCGAGTTGATCAAGGTGGATTATGGCGTTTTGCCGGCGGTTATGAACATGAAGGCGGCCGAAGCCGGCGGCACTCTGGTGCATGACGATATCGGCACCAACAAATGCTACGACTGGGGTATTGGCGACAAGGATGCGGTTGACGCGGCGCTGGCCGCCTCAGCCCATGTCACCGAAATCGATATCGTCAATAACCGGCTTATCCCGAACGCCATGGAGCCGAGAGCGGCGGTCGCCGATTTCAACGGCGCCAATAGCGAATACACGCTGTACACCACATCGCAGAACCCGCATGTGATCCGACTGCTGATGGGCGCCTTCGTCCTGTCCCTGCCCGAGCATAAGCTTCGGGTGATTGCCCCGGATGTCGGCGGCGGTTTCGGCTCGAAGATCTTTCTTTATGCCGAGGAAACCATCATCACCTGGGCCTCGGCCCGGATTGGCCGTCCGATCAAGTGGACGGCGGATCGCTCCGAGGCGTTCATGACCGACGCGCATGGCCGTGACCACGTCACCCATGCCAAGCTAGGCATCGACGCCAACGGCAAGTTCACCGCCCTGAAGGTTGAGACCTACGCCAATATGGGCGCCTATCTCTCCACCTTCGCCTCCAGCGTGCCGACCTATCTCTACGCCACCCTGCTGGCCGGCGTTTACACAACCCCGGTGATCTACGCCAATGTGAAGGCGATCTTCACCAATACCGTGCCGGTGGACGCCTATCGCGGCGCCGGGCGACCGGAGGCGTCTTATCTGCTGGAGCGGATCGTCGATCGCGCGGCCCGTGAAACCGGCGTCGATCAGCTAGAGATCCGGCGTCACAACATGATTCAGCCGGATGCCTTTCCGTACCAGACCCCAGTAGCCCTGTCTTATGACAGCGGCAACTATCAGGCGACCTTGGACTCGGCGTTAAGCCTTGGCGATGTCCCCGGTTTTCCAGCGCGCAAAGCGGCGTCGGCGGCCAAGGGTCTGAAGCGCGGCATCGGCTACTCGACCTATATCGAGGCGTGCGGCATCGCGCCGTCGGCGGTGGCCGGCGCCTTGGGAGCCCGGGCTGGTTTGTACGAGTCAGCCGAGGTTCGCGTGCATCCGACCGGGTCGGTAACCATCTTCACCGGCTCGCACAGCCACGGTCAGGGACATGAGACCACCTTTGCTCAGATCGTCTCCGATCAACTGGGGATCGCGATGGAGAACATCGAGATCAACCACGGCGACACCGGCAACGTTCAGTTCGGCATGGGCACCTATGGCTCACGGTCGCTGGCGGTTGGCGGCACGGCCCTGGTCAAGGCAACCGGCAAGATCATTGCCAAGGCGTCAAAGATCGCGGCCCATATCATGGAAGCCTCGGCCGATGATATCGAGTTCAAGGACGGCAATTTCACCGTTGCCGGCACCGACAAGTCGATGGCCTTCGGAGAGATCGCGCTTGCCGCCTATGTCCCGCATAACTTTCCACATGACGAGCTGGAACCGGGGCTGGATGAGACGGCGTTTTATGACCCGGCCAATTTCACCTTCCCTGGCGGCACGCATATCTGCGAGGTCGAGGTGGATCCGGAAACCGGTGTGGTCAAGGTGGACAGCTTTACCGCCGTCGACGATATCGGACGGGTTATCAATCCGATGATCGTCGAAGGTCAGGTACATGGCGGCGTCGCCCAGGGTATTGGTCAGGCGCTGTTGGAAGGTTGCTCCTATGATAGCGATGGTCAGCTGCTGACCGGTTCCTACATGGACTACACCATGCCCAGGGCAGACAATCTGCCGACCTTCAAGGTGGCCACCCAGTCGACGCTCTGCACCCATAACATATTGGGGGTTAAGGGCGTTGGAGAGGTCGGGGCTATCGGCTCTCCGCCGGCGGTTATCAACGCTATTGTGGATGCGCTCTCGGATCTCGGCGTCAAGGATATCTCGATGCCCGCCACCTCCTCGAAGGTGTGGCAAGCGATCCAGGACGCCAGGGGCTGAGCCCAAAACCGAGATAAGCCCGATTACCGAGATAAGCGTGATCAGAAGGAAATCGAACCATGCATGATTTCAACTATCAGAAGGCCGGCAGCGTCGCCGACGCGGTTTCCGCGCTCAAGGCGGCGGATGACGGCACGGTGATGGCTGGCGGGATGACCCTGCTGCCAACCCTGAAGCAACGTCTGGCCGCGCCGTCGGATGTTATTGATCTTGCCGGCGCCTCCGGCCTGTCGGGAATTTCGGTGTCCGGCGGCGTGACCATCGGCGCGATGACCACCCATGCGGCGGTCGCCGGCTCGACCGACGTCAAGGGAGCCTTGCCGGCTCTGGCCGGTCTTGCCGAGGGGATCGGCGACCCGCAGGTCCGCAACCGTGGCACCATCGGCGGCTCGATCGCCAACAATGACCCGGCGGCCGACTATCCGGCGGCTTGTCTGGCGCTTGGCGCGACGATCAAAACCGATCGCCGTGAAATCGCCGCCGATGACTTTTTCAACGGGTTGTTCGAGACCGCGCTGGCCGAGGATGAAGTCATCACCGCGGTCAGTTTTCCGACTGCGGAAAAAGCCGTCTATATCAAGTTCCCCAATCCGGCGTCGCGTTATGCCCTGGTCGGGGTTTTCGTCGCCAAAACCGCCGCTGGCGTGCGCGTCGCGGTGACCGGCGCCGGCGACAGCGGGGTGTTTCGCGCCAGCGCGCTGGAACAGGCCTTGTCGTCGAACTTCTCGGCCTCGGCCCTGAATGGCGTCGCGGTTTCCGCCGACGGCCTGATGAGCGATATTCACGCCAGCGCTGAGTATCGGGCGCACCTGATCACCACGATGGCCAAGCGGGCGGTCACGGCGGTTAGCTAACGCGGCAACAGCCTGGAATACAAAAGCAAGGGCCGGCCCCCTCGGGGCTGGCCCTTTGCCGTCCGGCCCCGCCGCCAAAACCATCCAAGAAATTATCGATCAGGACGCGAACAGATCCCTGATCGCCTGCTCTTCGGCAGGGATGGCCTGACCTTTAATTGGTCAAGGAACCCATGCTCCAGAGGCATGTCGGTTAAATCAGCGATGATTTCGGCAAAATGTTCATGGAGCACCCGGCTCGACGGGTCGAGACCTCGCACCACGGCTAATCCGGATGGCCCGGCATTGATCACCGCCAAGTCCAGGTCCGGACGATAGCGTTTGAGCGCGAGCATGACCTTCCAGACATCGCCCATCCAGGTTCCGGTTTGCCGCAATCTGGCGCCGGTCTTGGTGTTTATGGGAATGATGTCATGAATAAGCACCACGGACTTGGCGTGGACCCGACGCTCGATATTGATGAAATCACGCAGGGTGTACTCGAAAAGATGCATGCCATCGATGAAAGCAAGATCGATCCGCCGCGCGCCGCAGGTTTCCTCAAAACGATCCTTGGCGAAGAAATCATCGCTGGTCATGGCGAAAAGCCGGCCCCATTCACGGTATTCGGGCGGCACTTTTCCCATTTGCAGATCAATGCCGATTGCGATCTCGGCGCCGCGCGCGTGCTTGAATGAGCGCCCGTTCTCGACACCGGTTTCCAAATATACCGACGGCGCGAGGCATTCATGTAGCAAGGGCAAAAAGTCCCGATAGTCGCTATCTGCAAAGGCGCTTTTGAAATAAAGCTCAGCGCAGACCTGGAAAATCCGGCAACGCGTCCAGGACCCGCTGGCTGTGGATCACCGCGCGTTGCGGCTGTCCGGTTTTGAGGTACATCCGGATTGTGTAATGGGCGGTGCAAAAGTCTTCCACGGTAGAGGCGGGATAGTCC
>JAQBUJ010000160.1 GCA_027623845.1 Pseudomonadota bacterium | reverse complement strand
GGCGTGTGGAATGGGCCCCGCCCTGCGGCGGGGTGACGGCTCCAATGGGGTGGGTCTGGGGCGGATATCTCCCGAGAATAGGCGCATCGACAGCCGGTACTGCCTCGCCTGCTCCGTCATCCCGCCGCCGGGCGGGAACCATGCCGCCAGCGGTCGCCAAAGGCTCGGTGCTCCAAAGGTTTTGAACCGCCAAGACCATGCCCCCGGCGTGCGGAATGGGCCGCCCTTCGCCTGCCTTCGTAAAAATCGGCGACCGCGTGACGGTAAAAAGCGCTCTGCAGCTTCCATAGTCCCAGGTGATGGAACCTTGCGTCTACATTCTCGCCAGCAAACGCGGTGGCACGCTTTATATCGGCGTTACCTCAAACATCCGACGTCGGCTTTGGGAGCATCGGGATGGGCGCGTGGCGTTCACCCGACGCTATAGCATTCAACGGCTGGTTTTCATCGAGTTTCACCGGCGGATCGCCGACGCTATTGCGCGCGAGAAAAATTTGAAGGAATGGAACCGGGCTTGGAAAATTCGGCTGATCGAGGCGTCCAACCGACAATGGAACGATCTGGCCCGCACTCTTGCCTGGCTGGATTAATTGCCAACACTCTCTCCCCGTCATCCCGCCGCCGGCTGTCCTCAGCAGTTTTCGCGAACCCAATTCCCGACCCAGTCGGCGATTTCGGCGGAATGCTCGTCCATCATGAACATATGGGTAGCGCCGGCGAAGCCGACATCGGGAAGCTCGACCAGCTCGGCCTTGCCGCCGGCGACGTTGACCTTGTCGCCAAACGCCGCGGTATCGGCCTTGGCCTGGGTCCAGCGCTTGGACTCGGTGAGAAAATCCCCGAGCAGCAACAGCCAGGGCCGGCCACCAACGGTTTCCGCCGTGATCGCTTCCGGCGCCGGCCAGCCTGAGGCCTCGCAGCAAATCACGCCGCGGATCATGTCGGGGTTTTCGACCGCCGCGCAACTGCCGAGATAGCCGCCCTGGCTGTGGCAGATCAGGACCGACGGGCCGATCTTGCGAAGCGCCGCGCCGACGCCGCGGATCTGCGCCGGCGAGGTCGATGTCCAGCGCGGCACAAATTGGCGTTGAAAGGCCTCCAGCGCCTGCAGCGGAAAGCGTTGGCCAGGATACGGCTTGTTGGCGGCGAAATCCGCTTTGCCGCCGAACCGGAACAGGTCCCAAGCCTCAGCCTGGGTGCGACCGACCGGCTTGCCTTGCCAAATTCCCTCGACGGCACAGAAGCCGGAGCGGCCCCGCTCCACATTATCGATCACATAAACCGCGAAGCCTTGGCGCAGGAATTCGTGCAGCCAGCCGGGCCGGCCATCCGGCGTGGTCTCCCAGCAGGCCCCCGTCAGGCCGCCGCCATGCAACAAAACCAGGGGGGTCTCGTGGCGTTGCTCGGCAGGGATGAAGTATTGGACATAGACCTGCTCGATCAAGAACGCGCCGTTCGGGTCATGCTCGTAGGCCATATTAGCGCTGAACCGCAGCGTCTCGGTTGGCTGTCCGGAAACCTCGACCATTCGCCCGCCGACATGAAAACTGCCGAAATCCTTGAGTGCGTACATGCGTCTTCCATCCCCCTTCAAATTCCCACGCCATGGTCGGGGCAACACGGCGAAATTTCAAGGGATAGACCATTCAACCGCTGGAAATCTTGACCCCGGGCCGTCGCCCCAACACACTCGCCCCTCTATCGATAAACCCCGAGGAACGGAGACATCATGCGCTGGGCTCGAGTTGAGGTGGATGGCGAGGCCGTGCATGGCATCGTCGAGGCTGACCGGATCGCCCTGGTCGACGGCGGCCTATTCGATGGAGATTTGAGCGGCGGCGGTTTAGAGGGCGGCGGAAGGCGCACCGGCCAGACCGTGGCGCTGGCCGAGGCCAAATTTCTGATCCCGCTGGAGCCGAAAACCTTTTATGCCGCCGGGCTTAACTATGCCGAGCATGTGATCGCGGTGGCCAAGGCGAATAACAAGGAACCGAATATCCCCGCCGAGGCGCATATCGGTTACCGCGCCAACAACGCGCTGATCGCCCACAACCAACCGATCATCAAGCCAAGCGACGCCTCGGAGGAATTTCAATACGAAGCCGAACTGGTGGCGATCATCGGCAAGCAAGCGAAGAACTTGTCCGAGGCCGAGGCGCTGGATTGCGTGTTCGGCTACACCATCGGCAATGATGTCAGCGAACGGGCCTGGCAGCGCGCCGACCGGACGCTTTGGCGGGCAAAGAACACCGATACCTTCGCGCCGATGGGCCCGTGGATCGAGACTGACGTGGACCTGGACAGCCTGACCACCATCGTGCGCCTGAATGGCCGCGAGGTGATCTCATTCGCAACCAACAACATGATCTTCGGCGTCGCCCGCTATATCAGCGCCATGTCGCGGTATTTCACGCTGTATCCCGGCGATATGGTTTGGATGGGAACCGAGGGCCATGCCGAAAACATGAAGCCCGGCGACATCTGCGAGATCGAGATCACCGGGATCGGCACCCTGAGCAACCCGATCGCCGCTGAGGCCTGATCGACCAAAGCGGCTGTTGTGATACAATCGGGCGTATTGGGATCAAGCGATGAAATTCGGACTTTTTGGCGGCATCAGCTCCTCCGGCGGCGCCGAGGTGTCGGGATATCTCGCCAGCTATGAGGGCTATATCCAGGCGGTGATCGACGCCGAGACGCTGGGCTTTCATAGTAACTTCGTGGTCGAGCATCACTTCACCGGCATGGGTCAGGTCTCGACCTCGCTGAGCCTGTTGACCTATCTTGCCGCCCGAACCAGCCGGATCCGGCTCGGCACCGCCGTGGTGGTGCTGCCCTGGCATAACCCGGTATTGATCGCCGAACAGGCCGCGACCCTGGATCTGCTGTCGCATGGCCGCTTTGATTTCGGCGTCGGCAAGGGCTATCGGTTTTCCGAGTTCGAGGGATTTCAAATTCCGATCGAGGAGGCCGCCGAGCGCTTCGAGGAGGCGATGACGGTGATCCGCGCCGCCTGGACCACCGAGGGCCGCTTCTCGCATCAGGGCAAGCGTTGGACGTTCAAGGATATCGTTGTCGAACCGGCAACCACCCAAAAGCCGCATCCGCCGTTTTGGATGGCGGCGGGCCGGCCGGAGTCGCTGCAGGCGGCGGCGCGGGACGGCTATAACCTGCTGCTCGACCAGTTTCAGACCGTCGAGGTGGCGCTGGAACGGCTCGCCCTCTATCGCCAGGCGCTGGACGAGGCCGGCCGGGTCTGGGACCCGATGGGAGCAGCGGTCGCCCGGGCGCTCTATATCACCAACACCCCGGCCGAGCGCGAGGCGGCGGTGGCGGCGCGGATTCGCCAGCTCAGCTTCATGAACGCCCATGGCCGCTCGGCCGACGGCAAACAGCGCTCCAGCATGGTCTCCGACGATGATCTGCTGAAGGCCACCGAGCAGGGGGTGTTGATTGGAACGCCGGCTGAAATCATCGAGCGATTGCACCGGCTCGGCGACGCCGGGGTCGGCTATGTCCTGCTGTCGCCGCAAACCGAGGGGGCGATGCGAGTCTTCGCCGAACGAATCATGCCGGCTTTGGCCGATTGAGCCCCAAGGTTTGGCCGATAGAGCCCCCGGGGGCTTGGCCGATTGAGCGACGCCATGGCGCGATCTATAGTGATTTAATGCTGGTTGATTTGCCGACCACGAATGGACGGGCGAGGAGACTTTGATATGCCACCCACCAAGCGTGCTTTGCTGGGGCCGATCCTCAAACTGTTCATCTTCCTCGCCGTGGTTTTCCTGTTCCTCGGCTTGCAGATGTCAGCGCCCTATACCCGGGCCGGGCCGGAATGTTCGGTTTGGTGCGTGCTTGAATTCAAGGCCAGAAGCCTGTTGGGCATCGAGGCCGCGCCGCTGCCGGAATAGACGCGACGACGCGGAAGACCGGGTTTTAAGCGACCGGCCTTAGCGTGCTAAAAATCTCAGTAGACCAAAACCCTAGCGGAACAGCTCCAACAAGCTGCTGGAAGACTGATTGGCGATGTTGAAAGTTTGGATCGAAAGCTGCGATTGCACGCTCTGCGACGCCAACCGCACAGACTCTCGACCGAGATTGGCGTCGACGATATTGCCCAGCCCTTCTTCGGTGGCGTCCGAGATCGCCTGCAAAGACTCGTTCTGCTGGGAGATCTGCCGCTGATCGGCGCCGAGCGAGCCCAGCGCGGTGTTCACCGCTGTCTCGAATGCCGCAAACTCGTTCTGCAGGACCGTGGCGGGATTGCCGCCGAGCGCTCCTTGCAACGCGGTCACCGCGTCACCGACGGCGCCCTGGGCCGATACGGTCACCGTGTCGCCGCCATTGCTGGAGATCGTCGTCAGGTCGGTGGCGCCGGATTCAAGCAAATTGGTGCCGTTGAACGAGCTGTTCGCGATGAACCCCTGGGCTTGTTCCAACAGCGAGCCAAGATCGTTCTGTAGGATCGTGTTCTGCTGCGCCGTATTGCCGCCGTTCGAAAGCTCGATCAGCTTGACCTGAATGTCCGAAGAAAGATCCGAAAGACCGGTGGCGCCGGCGTTTGCCACGGAGGCCGCGCCATTGGTCGCGTTCAACCCTTGGGTAAGCGCCGAAATCCCGCTCAACTCGCCCCTGAGGCCCTGCCCGATGGCGAAGCTTGAGGCATTGGAAAGCGCGCTGGCGACCTGCAAGCCGGTCGAAACTCGGTTTTGCGTTGTCGAATTGGCGTTATTAATGGAACTGATGCTGCGTAGAGAGGCGAACACCGATGAACTCGTGTTGATCGAATTAATTGCCATTGCACCCTACCGATCCAGGTTTTTCCCGCGGTAACCCGAACATTTTGCCCGGAAACGTCTTTACACCATACATAATATAGCGCAACGGCAGAAAATTGCACGGTTTTGAATCTACGGGTTTACCGAAAGGCGACCGTGTTGCGAGAAATCGCACATCGCCAACCCGTCATCCCGCCCGCCGGTAGAATAACAAGCCGGTGGAATAACGAGGAGATTGGAATAACGAGGAGAAGGGGCGGCGGTTGTAAAAGGCGAGGCAAGCTTCCTGGTGGGCCAGAGCTATGCGATCGTAAAAGCTGCGCGCGCAATAGCCTGGGGAGAGCGCCGGATGGCTGAAATCCAGAAGGCCGAGATACGGGCGTTGGACAACGGGTTTGGTCGTGAAGTCGTCGGGATCGATGCGTCGAGCCGGCTTGACGATGAGACGCTCGCCTGGATCGAGCAGGCCTTCGCGGAGCATCCGGTCCTGGTGTTCCGCCAGCAGCGGTTCGATGCCCCGGCGCTGGACGCTTTCGCCCGTCGCTTCGGAACCCCGCAACGACACGTGATGCTGAAATACCGCCATCCCGAGATTCCCGAGGTGTCCTACGTTCGCAATGTCGATGATGCCGGCAAGACCGACCCGTTCGGCGTCAAGCGCGCCAGCAACTGGCACGCCGATGCGACCTATGAGGCCCATTTGCCGCGTCTGGCGATGCTGCATGCGCTGGAGGTGCCGTCGACCGGCGGCGGCACGCTCTTTGCCGACATGCGGGCCGCGTTTGACGGTTTGGAGCCTGACCTCAAGGAAACGCTGATCGGCCTGACCGGCGTCCACGGCTTTAATGTCGGCCCCGGCGCCGAGAAACTTTACGCGACGCAGAAACTCGCGGTCGAGCAGGTCGACCAGTTTCATCCGGCGGTGTTGCGCCACCCCTATTCCGGGCGGCCCATTCTGTTCGTTAACCCAAGCCACACCTACCGCTTCGCCGGCATGGAGGCCGGCGCCGGTTGGGCGCTTGTCGAGCGGCTGAGCGAACACGCGATCGAACCGCGGTTCCTCTATCACCATCACTGGCGGCCCGGTGATCTGGTGATCTGGGACGAGCTGGCCACCATGCATCGCAATGCCGCTGACGCCGACCCGAAGGAGCGCCGGGTGTTATTGCGCAGCATTGTCTATCCGGCGGCCGGCGCCCCCAAACCGATCGCGGCGGTTTGATCGCCTGGGCCACGACATGAGCCGTTCAACCCGTCGCACAAGCACCCGTGCACGCGCCGTTCTGGAAAATTGAATCGACCGGCTTTTCCATACCCTGTTAACGAAATCCTCATATAGACCAAGCATTCTGCGGTCTCTGTTTATCAATTCACGCGGGATGATGGCAATTACACCTCAATTCACTGATAAATCTCGAGATTTTCTCCCCAAACTCTATCCGTTTTATCTGGTCGGGAAGTATGTTTGTCTCAGCGGATCAATCATCCTTTTCGGCGATCTCGTGTATTTGGTGATCGCCGGGTTGGTCAGCGCCTTCCAAAGCACCGTCGGCTTCCAGATCACCTCGCGGCTCATTTCTGATCTTGGCGGATGCGTTCTATTGTTGGCGCTGAGCTATTTCATTCACCAACATAAGGAGCACATTCGCGCGATGGTGAGCAAATGGACGCCCTTGGAATTTCCCGGTCCGGTTTGCGTCCTGACCGGTATCAAAGACTCCGGCGGCGAGATTCGTCAATGCCGGTTCGAGGTCGGAATGACCCTATGGTTCGCCGACGAACATTCCGCAGCCGAGGCGATCAAGACCCAAGACAAAATTCATAACGCCATGCAATTATTTCTCGAAGAAGCGGCCCATGACCCGGTGCTGCGCCGCTCCAGAGGCTATCTCAACGACTGGATTAACGACTCTTACAAAATGCCTGACTTGCAGAGGATCGACGTTCAATCACTGACGTTCAGCCCGATCCACTATGGTGCGGACACCCAGGATCGGCACCCCCAGCCGGTAGCCGTCACAGCGCATTGACACGGAACCGGTCCAAGGCTTTCCTGTATCGACACTGATCACCGATCGGGTTTTCGATCCCGCCCGCATCACCGTGATTGACCCTGCCCGGCGCCGATTCCATGGTTTGGCATCGATGCTCCAGCCACGGAGTCCCTCATGGCGATTGCGGGGTGGTGTCTCGGAAGTGGTGGAAATTTGAAAGCGGCGTAATCTCCGGGTGACGAGAACC
>JAQBUJ010000159.1 GCA_027623845.1 Pseudomonadota bacterium | reverse complement strand
CGGCGCTGGCAACGTTTTCGCCGTATCAGGTATTCGAAGGCCAGGACGGTCAGATTTTCATCGGCGCTTCCACTCAAAAATTCTGGCTACGAGTCTGCGATGCGCTGGGGTTGGGAGAACTGGCCAATGATCCGCGTTTCATCGACATGCAGGCGCGGGTGGCCAATCGCCCGGCGCTGACCGAAATCATCGAAGCGGTTCTGTCGGAAAGCCCGGTCGAGGACGTGTTATTCCGGTTGCGGGCGGCGCAGGTCCCCTGCGCGCCGGTTCTGGCCGTCGACGGCGTTGTCGACGATCCCCATGTCGCGGCGCGGGGCGTCCTGACCCCGGCGACCGACAGCGCGATCGGCGAGATCCTGCAAACCCGCATGCCGATCGGTGATGGCCGGCCGCCGCGTTCCGCCCCGCTATTGGGCGAACACAGCCGCGAGGTCCTGGCCGAACTTGGTTTCACCGGCGAAGACATTCAAGCCTTGATCGCCAGTGGCGCGGTGCTGGACCGAGCCGTCCCCGACACCTCTTCTCCAGGCACCTCTTCTCCCGACGATCATTCTCCCAACGATCCAGCCGCCGCGCAGGCCCCGCAATAGACGCCGTTGCACCTGTTCGGTCTTCTCAGGCAAACTCTGGCCGGCGATCTTTCGCCCATCGACGTTAGTTGCAACTCCAGGAATATCCCAATGAACATCACGACACCCCCGGCCACGTCGAAAACCGAGGCGCTTTCCGCGCGTTATGGTGATGCGGCACGACCGCCGGCCGGGCCTTGGAACGACCATCTGTCGCTGTTGCTGTCGCACCGCTCGGTGCGTGGTTACAAGCCGGATGCGCTGCCCACGGGGACGCTGGAAACCCTGGTCGCCGCCGCGCAATCGGCTGCCTCCAGCTCCAACCTTCAGGTTTGGTCGGTGGTCTCCGTCACCGATCCGGCGGTCAAGGCGGAATTGACCGAAATCGCCGGCGGCCAGCAGCATATCAACCAATGCCCGCTGTTCCTCGTCTGGCTGGCCGATCTGTCCCGCAACCAACGTCTCGGGGCCGAGGAAGGCGTCGACATGGAGGTCATGCCCTATCTGGAAACCTTCCTGGTCTCGGCAGTCGATGCAGCATTGGCGGCGCAAAACGCGGTGATCGCAGCGGAGTCCCTGGGCCTGTCGACGGTCTATATCGGGGCGATGCGCAACAATCCAAAAAGGGTCGCTGAGTTGCTTGGCCTGCCGTCCGGGGCGATGGCGGTTTTCGGGCTTTGTGTCGGCTATGCGGCGGCGGATGCAGCGAACGAGGTCAAGCCCAGGCTGCCGCAACCGGCGGTTCTGTATCACGGAACCTATGGCAATCCCGACGAGCCGGCGCTGCGGGCCGCCTATGACGCCGAGGTGGCGGCGTATTCCGATCGCCATGCAATGCCGCATGACACCTGGTCAAAGCGGGTGATGATCCGCATGGGTAAGCTTGCCTCGATGAACGGTCGCGAGACCTTGAAGGAGGTGGTCCAGGCATTGGGTTTCCCGCTGCGGTAAAGCCGGTCAGTCACCGAGAGCCGCGTTCAACCCACCCAGCGCGTTCAGGGCCGGCGCAAAACCGCTCAGCGGCGCGGCCTGGATCACCGCCTCGATCACCTCAGTCCGGCTAAGCCCCATATTCAACGCGGATTGGCCGAATTTGGCGACTTGGGAGTCGAGCTTCAGCGCGGTAAAGGCGGCCACCGCGACCAGCGCCCGTTGCCTGAAATCAAGACCCGGGCGAAACCAGATCTCGCCATAGCCATACTGGATCGCCAAAGGGTACAGCGCGCCAGCCACCGCGTTATCCGGTGCGGCATAGCCTTGGGTGGCGCGATCACCGTGCAATTGCTGCATAAGATCGCGGCCGCGCTCGCTCAAGGCCTCCAACGAGTCTTCGCGGGCGGTCTCTTCTGGCATTGCGATACCGCGGTCCGCGAACACCGTACCAGCCGCCTCGACCGCCTCTTCGGAGGCGGCAAAGCCGGCATAGATACCGACCTGAATCAAAACCTCGACGATTGATCGGGGCAATAACCCGAGATCCAACGCCGCCGCCACGTGCCGCCGCAGCTTTGGCAAACGCTGTACACCGCCAAGCGCTGCAAGGGCGCAGATCATCCGGTCTTCAAGGGCCAGGCCCGGTCGGCTCCAGACGGCGCCATAAGCGACCTCGTCATTCACCGTGCGCATGATCGCCGGGGCGCCGTCGTCGTCGCCGAACAAACGCCGGCGCATCGCCTCGCCGGATTGGCGAAGTTCCGCACGCGCGCTCATACCAGCCTCGCCTGGTCGTCGATCAATCCTTGTGCCTGCATGATCCGTATCCTTCGAAAACCCAGCGCTAATGCTTGCCCAGTTTTATTGACAGCCCGAGCGAAGACAAGGCATCGTAGTTTCACGGTCCGGTCAGCCAATCTGATTCGCGGAACAGTGTGGACGAAACCAACCTTTTACGCTTAGCGGCCAACGCCCACGAAGCCGGTGACTTGGCCCGTGCCGCCAGTCAATACCGGCGCATTCTTTGCCTATCCCCGACCAATCTGGAAGCCTTATACCGGCTGGCCATGGCGCAACTGCAAACCGGGCATTTCGCCCAAGCCGCGCGGTTCATGTCATGGGCGACCTCGGCGCGTCCGGACATCGCAAAATTCCATCTCGGGCTTGGCGAGGCGCTGCGCAGCGCCGGTGAGCCATCACGCGCCAGAGAGGCTTTTGAGACGGCGCTGGCTTTGGATCCTGTGGATCCGGAAATCCACAACGCGCTTGGCCTATTACTGCGTTCTATCGGCGACCAGGACGGATCAATCGCCCGCTTCGAAACCGGATTGAACGGCCATCCGAACGACCCGACCCTGCTCTATAACCACGCCATGACCCTGCAACTCGCCGGGCGATTAAGCGACGCGATTGCCGGTTATGACGCCGTGCTGGCGCAAATAGGCGGTTTCACCGACGCCCACAACAACCGAGCCAGGGCTTGGCATCAATTGGGGCGATACGACAAAGCGACCCGAGGCTTTCGCCGGGTCTTGGTCGCCGAGCCGGGATACGCCATCGCCTGGAACAATCTCGGCGTCACCGCCCGCGAAACCGAGGCGTCGGCGGCGGCCTCGACCGCCTTCAAACATGCAACGGTTCTCGATCCCGGCTATGGCGAGGCGCACAGCAATCTCGGCACGGTGGAATGGGCGCTGGGCCGGGCCGATGACGCCATCAAATCCTATCGAACGGCATTGGAGCGCCGGCCCGATCTGGTCGATGCGGGACTGAACCTAGCCTCGGCATTGGCGACACAAGGCCATTTCGAGGACTCGATCGCTACCTACGACGCCATCGCAGACCATAACCCGGCGGATAGCCGTATCCGTGTCCGTCGCGCCTTCGCCTTGCCCGAGGTCTATGGGACCGGCCAGGAAATCACCGAGGCGCGGGCTCGGATCAACGCGTTTCTGGATTCCGACGTGGCCGCCCAAACGGTGTTCGACGATCCGGTCACTGACGTCGGCGCGGCGAACTTTCGCCTGGTTTACCAAGGATTTGACGATCGATCCCTGCCCGCTTCTATCGCCGGAGCTGTCCACGGTTGTCCTGGACCGCACCGCATTGTCGCGACGGCGATCGCAAGTCGCCGGGCCGCCGACCGCGTGTTGGGATTTGCTCGAAATACCTGAACCGACACACGATAGGGCTGTTGTTCGAGGGCGTGATCCAGCGGTTGGCGGCGCGCGGCGGTATCGAACTGGTCATTCTGCGGGCGCCGGGTCGCATCGACGACGTGTCAAAGCGGATTGATGACGCAGCCGACGCGGTGATCAGACTGCCCGCCGATTTGGCGCGGGCGCAGGAGATCATCGCCGGCGCTGAATTGGACATTCTGCTGTACACGGATATCGGTCTGGAGCCGCTGACCTATTTTCTGGCGTTTGCACGGTTGGCGCCGATCCAATGGGTGACCTGGGGGCATCCGGTGACCACCGGGCTCGACAGTCTCGATGGTTATCTGAGCGCCGACGCCTTCGAGCCTAGCAACGGCGAGGCGCATTACACCGAGGGGTTGCGCCGCATCCGCAATATCCTGATGCGCTATCATCCCCCGACCGTCGATCCGGATCTGTCGATATCGGAATTTGGCCTCAATCCGGGCCGGACCAGCTATGTCTGTCCGCAGAACCTCTTCAAGCTCCACCCCGACTTTGACGCCTGGCTTGGCGGCATTCTGCGCGCCGATCCCCAAGGCCGTGTGGTGCTGGTTGAAAGCGCCATGGCGGGCTGGACCGAGCAGTTGCGAGCGCGGCTCTCTCGGACCCTTGGCGATGTGATGGACCGGGTGTCCTTCATCCCTTTTTTGCCGACCCAACGATATTTCAGGCTGTTGGTCGCCGCCGATGTGATCCTCGACCCGATCCACTTCGGCGGCGGGTTCACCACCTTCCACGCACTCAGCCTGGGAACCCCGGTGATTACCGCGAGTGGTGATTTTCAACGCAGTCGTTTCGCCAGCGGCGCCTACCGGACCATCGGCGTCGAGGATTTGGTGGCCGAGAACCGAAACGACTATGTTGAACGCGCGGTGGCGCTTGGCCAGGACCCCGGCGCACGCATCCGCCTGTCCGGCCGCATTCGCCAGGCCGCCCGTGCGTTGCAAGACCGCGATGAGCCGGCCGATGAACTCTACGATCTATTTCTCACCGCGTTTGAGACGCCGTGCTGACCAGACCATTTCGGGGTTAAATCCGCGATACCTTACGAATGCGGTGGTTCTCCGTGTCGCCAATATAAAAGGCGCCGTCAGCGTCGACCGCCACGCCATGCGGGCGAGCCAGGGAGGATTGCGCAGCCGCAACGCCATCGCCGGAAAACCCGGAAATCCCGTTACCGGCAATGGTGCTGACCCGATCCGCCGCCCAATCAAGCAGACGAATGGCGTGATTTTCCGTATCGACGACCAACACGTTGCCGCCGCGATCAAGGGTCATTTCCTTGGGGCGGTCGAAAATCGCCGTCGCGATCGGGCCGTTATCGCCGCCATAACCGGTTTCCCCGGTGCTGGCGACGGTGGAAACACGGCCTGCCGCCGGCTCCACCAGCCTCAGGCTGCTGCCCTGGCGTTCGAGAATGTACACCGCCCCATCGCTTGGCCTGACGCCAACGGCGCGGGCGCCAAAGATTCCAGCCGCCACGGCGGGACCGCCATCACCATCATGGCTGGCCGCGCCGGTTCCAGCGAAGGTCGACACAATGCCGCTGACCATATCCATGACGCGAACCCTGTTATCGGTAACGTCGGCGATATACAGGCGCTTAAAATCTTGGGAAAACACTAAACCATTCGGCTCCACCATCGCGGCCTTTGTGGCCGGTCCGCCATCGCCGCTGAAGGCCTTCTCGCCGGTCCCCGCGACGGTCGTGACAATCCCGCTGGCGCCGTCGATGCGCCGGATCACCGCATTAAGCCGGTCGGCCACATAAATCGCGCCGGCGGCGTCGACCGCCAACCCATAGGGCTGATCGAAGCGCGCCAACTTGCCCGGACCACCATCGCCGCTGTACCCCGCCTCGCCCGTACCGGCGATGGTTTCGATGATCCCGCTGCCGGCCGCCACCCGGCGGATGCAGTGGTTGAAGGTATCGGTGAGGATCAGATTGCCGGCGGGGTCGAAAACCACATCAAAGGGGTTGTTCAATTCAGCCTCGGTGGCCATCCCGCCATCGCCGGAAAAACCCTCCTGACCATTTCCCACGACCGTGGTGATGATCCAGCCGTCATAGCCCGTCTCGGTGGCTGTCATGTGACGCCTCCCCTGCAGATCGAACATTGGTTATCCGCATTACGAATACCGTTGCTGCGCCCAGCCCTTATCGAAAGGCGTGCTGAACAGTGGCGCCGAGGTCTTCTCCTTGAACATCCAGACCCCATCGACCCGGACATAGCGTTCGTTGTCGATACCGGCGCGCCACATCGCCTGATTATCGGCGCCAAGCGTGCAGGGCATGAACAGATACCATTGCGCCCGGGCGGTATCGCCGTCGACGTGGATTTCGGCGTTGAGACTGTAGTGGATGGCGAAGGTGAAAATCCCCGATGCGCTCTTGAAGAAGTCACGGATCGCATCGCGCCCTTCATAGCGTCCCAACCCCTTGCTTTCCCACACCGCGTCCTCGGTGAACAACGAGGCGATCCCATCGGGATTGTAGTTGTCGTCGCAATAGGCGGCATAGCGCGCTTTCAGGTTGCGGATCGACTCCGCGTCTTCCAAGGGCGCCAACCGCTTTTCCAGCGCCGCCAGGCGGTCTTCCAGAGAAACTGCACGATCATCGGTCGTCACGGCGATCCCCTCTCGATCCTCTCCAAGAAACTCAGGTGGTATTGACGCGGTAATTTACCGCCGGCGCAAGCGTCGCTTTCGGAATCGGCGGTTTCGCACGTCCGCAAACGACGCCTCGGCCCATTTATCCCGGACCGGATGTACCGACCCGGCGGGGTCTGGCATCCTTGCAACAAAGCCAATTACAGTTTTCTCTGCCACCGGCGAGCCAACCGATAGAGATGGGTGGCGGCGGGCGCGTACGGGGACGGCGACAGGGATCGGGGAAGTCGAGATGCAGGACGCAAATATTCAGAGCTACGACTATATCGTTGTCGGCGCCGGTTCCGCCGGGGCGGCGGTGGCGCACCGCCTTTGTGAAAACCCCAAATACCGGGTGCTGCTGCTTGAGGCCGGCCCGGCCAGTCACTTCTGGTCGCGCATCCCGGTTGGCTACGCCAAGCTGATCAAGAACCCGGCGGCCAATTGGCTGTATTCGTCCGAGCCCGAGGAGTGCAGCGACGGGCGCCGGCTGTTCGTACCGCGCGGGCGCATGTTGGGGGGCTCCAGCGCGATCAACGGGTTGGTTTTCGTCCGCGGGCAGGCTCGGGATTTCGATACCTGGGCGCAAATGGGCAACCAGGGCTGGAGCTATGATGATGTCCTGCCGTTCTTCAAGAAGTTGGAGAGCTACGAAGGCGGCGACGACGAATTTCGCG
>JAQBUJ010000158.1 GCA_027623845.1 Pseudomonadota bacterium | reverse complement strand
ACCTCGTACCAAGCAATCTCGGCTGCGGCGCGGTCTTCCGTGCCGAGTGATATCCAAATTTGCGACTTGTCGTATTTATCGCGTAGGCCGCGCGGAACGGTCGCGCGATAATACCAATTCCGCGATCTCTTTCGCGTCATCAATCCGGGGAATTTAGCCACGTCTTCCATGCTCCTGGTGTAGCACATAACCAGAGCACGCGCATTTTCTAAGTGACTGAAATAATGCTATTTTACCGAAACTGAAGGGTTTCTGCGTCCTTCAGGGTGGGGTAAAAGAGCGGTGGTGCGGGCGGGGAGAGTCGAACTCCCACTTCCAAAGGAAACCAGATTTTGCGTACCAACTACGGCTTTCGCCGCCGCCGCTCCGACGATGCCGGAGCTGCGTTCGTGGTCTGGACTTTCTCATCACCATGCCCCGTCGCCGGGGGTTAGGTGGGTGCCGTCAAGTCTCTACACCTTCCCGACGCAATCCAGGGAAACCGTCCCTGTAAAACACCGGGCTTGGCTCGGGATTAGCAACGGCATAACCCGTCAGCCTTCCCCGAATTTGACACCTGCTACCGTCGGGTTTCCCCGGCGGCGACCCATTTTTGAGTCTGGCGCGTCTACCAATTCCGCCACGCCCGCGAACCGTGGAGGATTGTAGCGGAAAACCAGAGGCACGGGAAGCGGGAATGGAGGGAATTTATGAAAGGGTTGCCAGGTTAACCTTTGTCCCGTCCCCGGATCGCCGCCTGCGCCGCCGCCAGCCGGGCGATCGGCACCCGGTACGGCGAGCACGACACGTAATCCAGCCCCACTTCTTCGCAGAACGCTACCGATGCCGGGTCGCCGCCGTGTTCGCCGCAGATGCCGATCTTCAGGTCGGGTCTGGTGGCGCGACCTCGTTCGACACCCATTCGGATCAACTCGCCGACGCCATCGGCGTCTATGGTGACAAAGGGGTCTTTTTCGATGATGCCGCGGTCCTGGTAGGTACGCAGGAACGATCCGGCGTCGTCGCGGCTGATGCCATAGGCGGTCTGGGTCAGGTCATTGGTGCCGAAACTGAAGAAGGCAGCTGATTCGGCGATTTCCCCGGCCCTGAGCGCCGCACGCGGCAGCTCGATCATCGTGCCGACGAGATAGTCGATCGCCACACCGGTCTCGGCCCGCACCTCACCGGCGACCCGGTCGATGACCTCTTTTAGGATATCGATCTCGATCTTCGTGGCGGCGAGCGGGATCATCACTTCAGGCACCACGGTCTCGCCGCTCTCCTGCTTGACGGCGACCACTGCCTCAAAGATCGCGCGGGCCTGCATCTCCGGGATCTCGGGATAGCTGATCGCCAGTCGGCAGCCGCGATGGCCAAGCATCGGGTTGGCCTCGTGCAGTTCCATGGCCCGGTGACGCACGGAATTCACCGTACGGCCGGTCGCCTTGGCAAGCTCGGCCAGTTCCGTATCGCCGTGCGGCAGAAACTCGTGCAGTGGCGGATCGAGCAGCCGGATGGTTACCGGCAGGCCGGCCATGATACGGAACAGTTCGACGAAATCGGCGCGCTGCATCGGCAGGATCTTGGCCAGCGCCGCCCGGCGGGCGTCCTCGCGGTCAGCCAGGATCATTTCACGCACCGCGACGATCCGTTCGGCGTCGAAAAACATATGCTCGGTTCGGCACAGACCGATGCCCTCGGCGCCAAAGCCCCGGGCGGTGCGGGCGTCGTCCGGCGTCTCGGCATTGGCGCGGACGCCGAGGCGTCGCGCGGCGTCGGCCCAGCCCATCAGAACGCCGAAATCGCCCGACAATTCCGGTTCGACGGTGGCGACCTGGCCAAGCATCACTTCGCCGGTTGAACCATCAATGGTGATCCAATCACCGCCCTTGACCGTCACCTCGCCGACAAAGAAGCATTGGGTATTGGTATCGACCCGGATGCGTCCGGCGCCGGATACACAGGGGCGGCCCATGCCCCGGGCGACCACGGCGGCGTGGCTGGTCATCCCGCCCCGGGTGGTCAATATACCCTGGGCGGCGTGCATGCCGTGAATATCCTCGGGGCTGGTTTCCTGGCGCACCAGGATCACCTTCTCATCATTGTTGGCCCGGCGCTCGGCCTCATCGGCGGAAAACACCACGATGCCGCTGGCGGCGCCCGGTGATGCCGGCAAGCCGGCGGCAATGACTTTGCGCTCAGCGTCGGGGTCGAGGGTCGGGTGCAGCAACTGGTCGAGCGCGTTTGGCTCCACCCGCAGCACGGCCTCTTCCTGGGTAATCATGCCGGCATTGGCCATATCGACGGCGATGCGCATGGCGGCCGAGGTGGTCCGCTTGCCCGAACGGGTCTGCAGCATGTAGAGGGTACCGCTCTGTACCGTGAACTCGATGTCCTGCATGTCGCGGTAATGGATCTCAAGCCGGTCGCGCACGGCGGCGAGCTGACCATAGACCTCAGGCATCACCTCTTCCATCGCCGGCAGGTCGGAGTGGTGTTCCGTCTTGCCGGCCAGGGTCAGTTGCTGCGGCGTGCGAATACCGGCGACCACGTCCTCGCCCTGGGCGTTGATCAGGAACTCGCCATAGAAGCTGTTCTCGCCCGTGGAAGGGTTGCGGGTGAAGGCGACACCGGTGGCGCAATCGGCCCCCATATTACCGAACACCATGGCCTGAACATTGACGGCGGTTCCCCAGCTCGCGGGGATGTCGTGCAGGCGGCGATAGGTGATCGCCCGCTGGTTCATCCAGGAGCCGAAAACCGCACCGATCGCCCCCCACAGCTGCGCCTGGGGATCTTGCGGAAACGCCTCGCCAAGCTCATCCACCACGGCGGCCTTATAGCTTGTGACCAGGCGCTGGAGATCTTCGGCGTCGAGCTCGGTATCCAGCTCCACGCCCTTTTGTTCCTTCAAAAGCTCCAGCAATTCCTCGAACTGGTAATGATCGACGCCAAGCACGACGTCCGAGTACATCTGGATGAAACGGCGGTAGCTGTCATAGGCGAAGCGCGGGTCGCCGGAGCGTTTGGCGAGGCCGGCCGCGGTCGCGTCGTTCAGCCCCAAATTCAACACCGTATCCATCATCCCCGGCATCGAGGCGCGAGCGCCGGACCGTACCGAGACCAGCAACGGATTTTCCGGGTCGCCGAACCGGGCGTCGACGGTCGCCTCGATCCGCTTCAGGGCGGCGGCGACCTGATCCTTCAGGTCCTCGGGATAGGTCTCGTCACTGGCATAGTAATGGGTACAAAGTTCGGTGCTGATGGTGAAGCCCGGCGGCACCGGTAGGCCGAGCGAACTCATCTCGGCAAGATTGGCGCCTTTGCCTCCCAGCAGATCGCGCATCGCGGCGCCACCCTCCGCCGTTCCGCCGCCAAAACCGTAAACCCATTGCGTCATCGTCTTGTCTCGCTCTTGGGGTTCGCCTTACCCATCATTGTCGATCACCGACCGGTCCGTGGCTTTCGCGGAAGAGACGGAAAATTTCTGGCTATCCCTCGACCTTGGAGAAATCGGCCACTTGGTTCATCGTCGTAACGATTCCGGCCAAGGTCTTCAAACGGTTCTCACGCAGCGCCGGCTGGTCAACATTGACGGTGACCTTGTCGAAATAGGCGTCGATCGGCCCGCGCAACTTGGCCAATACACCCATGGCACCAGTGAAATCTTCCGCTTCGATATGTTCCGGGAGCGCGCCAACGAGCCCGTCCAAGGCACGCTGCAGAGCGCCTTCTTCATCGGCTTCAAACCGGGAACCGTCGGGCACGTCTTCATATCCACGGCCATCCTTCTTTGTTTCGATCCGCACGATATTGGCGGCGCGCCCGTGGGCGATAAGCAGATTGGTCCCGTCCTCGGTTTCAAGGAATGTGCCAAGCGCGCCGACCCGCGCGATCAGACGGTTCAGATCATCCTCATCGCCAAGCGCGAACACCGCGGAGATTAAATCATGGCGCACGCCCTGCTCGCGCAGATGAACCTTGAGGCGGTCGGCCAGAAAATCGAGTAACCCATCCGGCTCACCAAGCCCGGTATAGCCTTGCAAAGCCATGGAAATGGCGGCGCGCAAGGGCAGCCGAAGCTTGTTCTCGATGACCAATCGAATCACCCCGAGCGCCGCTCGGCGGAGCGCGAAGGGATCCTTCGAACCAGTCGGCTTTTCGTCGATGGCAAAGAACCCAACCAGGGTATCCAGCTTGTCAGCCAACGCTACGGCGACGCTGACCGGCACGGTTGGACAGCTGTCCGAGGGGCCTTGCGGTGCATAATGCTCGGCTATGGCGTTGCAAACAGCGTCACTCTCGCCGTCATGACCGGCGTAGTAGCGGCCCATGACGCCCTGCAGTTCTGGAAACTCGCCAACCATTTCGGTGGTGAGATCGGCTTTTGCAAGTCGTGCGGCGCGGCGCGCGTGGTCGGCACCACAGCCCGGCACGAACGCAGCTAATTTTTCCGCCAGCTGCTCGACCCGCGCCATCTTATCGGCCAGGGTGCCGAGTTTGTCGTAGAAGGTAACGTTGGCCAGCGCCGGCACCCGGCTCTCCAGGCTCTCGGCCCGGTCCTGATCCCAGAAAAACCGTGCGTCCGACAACCGGGCGCGCAGCACCTTCTCGTTGCCGGCGACAATCGTGACATCGCGGGCCGGGTCGGCTGGCATGTTGGAAACAGTTATGAACCGAGGCGCCAAAGCCCCGTCGGCGGTCGCAAGCGCGAAGTATTTTTGATGCGTGCGCATGGCGGTGACCAGGGCCTCCGGCGGCACCTCCATGAAGGCGTCCTCGATCCGGCCGATCAAGGGCGCCGGCCATTCGACCAAACCGCAGACCTCCTCAAGCAAGCCCTGGTCGTCCTTCAGGGTCATGCCTTCGGCTTTGGCGAGGGTGCTGGCGCCATCGGCGATGATCTGCTTGCGCTCTTCTCGGTCCAGCACCACGCAGGCCTCGCGCAATTTCGCTTTGTAGTCGGCGAAACCGGTAACCTGAATAGCCTCCGGCGCCAGGAACCGGTGGCCTCTTGTGGTGTCGGTGAAATCCAGAACCCAGTCGCCGAGCGCCAGTGAGCCATCCAACGTCTTGCCATCAAGGATCGCCAGCACGTGATGCAACGGTCGCACCCAGCGAAAACTGTTCCGGGCCCAGCGCATGCTTTTCTGCCAGGGCAGCTCCTGGATCGCTTCCAGGATGATCGCCGGCAATACGTCGCGGGTCTCGGCGCCGGCTTTCTCGATCAGCGCGAACAGGAAAACGCCCTTGGGCATCTCGCGCTCTTCGACTTGGTCGCGCATGAGCCCAACGGAACCAAGGAACCCAGCGATCGCCTTTTCCGGCGCGTCGGCGCGGGGGCCTCGGCGTTCCTCGCGTACGTCCGGCTGGCGCAACGGCAGGCCGTCGACCATCAAGGTCAGTCGGCGCGGCGTCACATGCGCCTCGGCGGCGGTGAATTCCAAGCCGGCCTTGCTCAGTTTGTCGGTGACCAGTTTCTTCAGATCCTCGGCGGCGCGTTTCTGCATCCGCGCCGGGATCTCTTCGGAAAACAGCTCAAGAAGCAACTCAGCCATTGGCCTGCTCCTCGCGTGCTTTCCAGGCAGCGCCGGCGACGACCCAGGCCTCGCAGCAGCCACGGGCCAACGCTCGGACCCGTCCGATATAGGCCTGACGCTCGGTCACGCTGATCACGCCGCGCGCGTCCAGCAGGTTGAACAGATGGCTGGCCTTCATGCACTGATCATAGGCCGGTAGCGGCAAGGGTTTCTCGCGGCCCAGCAGGTTGGCGCACTCAACCTCGGCATCGGTGAAATGCCGGAGCAGGGCCTCGGTGTTCGCCGCCTCGAAATTATGAGCTGAGTATTCCTGTTCGGCCTGATGGAAGATATCGCGATAGCGTTTGCCGCCGTTTTCTGGCGGGCGACCGTTCCAATCGAGGTCATAAATCGAGTCGACCCCCTGGATATACATCGCCAACCGCTCTAGCCCGTAGGTCAGCTCCAACGGAACCGGGTCGCATTCAATTCCGCCGACCTGCTGGAAATAAGTGTATTGCGACACTTCCATGCCGTCGCACCAAACCTCCCAACCCAGGCCCCAGGCGCCCAGTGTCGGGCTCTCCCAGTCATCCTCGACAAAGCGGATATCATGAGCCATCGGGTCCAGGCCAATAGCCTTCAGCGAGCCAAGATACAGTTCCTGGCTGTCGACCGGCGACGGCTTCATCAGCACCTGAAATTGATAGTAATGCTGTAGCCGGTTCGGGTTCTCGCCATAGCGGCCATCGGTCGGTCGGCGCGAGGGCTGCACATAAGCGGCGTTCCAGACATCGTCCGGCCCGAGCGAGCGCAAGGTCGTCGCCGGATGAAAGGTGCCGGCGCCGACCTCCATGTCATAGGGCTGCAGAACCACACAGCCCTGATCAGCCCAATAACGCTGAAGCGTCAGGATCAGGGATTGAAAATCCGTGCGCGAGGATAAGGCGGCGGACACTGCCATCGGAATTCGCCATTTCGCCAATATGCTGCAGGTGCGAGAAAATAGGGGAGCGGCGACCGGGAATCAAGGCGGGAAACTGTCGCGGACCACCAGTCGCGACCGGCGCGGTGGATGAGGCGTTTGGCGACCACATATAACGTTTCCTCGGGGGCGGAGATTTTGCCCCCGCCCTCCTCAAACCGCCGAGCGTAAAATCTCCATCACCTGGTCCGGCGAGCGGATCTCGCGCGGGTTGGAGAAGGTCCAATCGTCGAGCATGCAGTTCTCGGCCAGTTGCGGAAACTGATTCTCGCTGACCCCGACCTCGCGCAAGTGGCGCGGCATGCCGAGGCCGCTGATCAGCTTGTCGAGGATCTCCGAGGCTGGCGTACCGGGTTGGCCCAGCGCGGCGGCGAGACCCTTCTGCCGGGCGCCGTTCACCGGCGCGTTCCAGGCCAGCACATAGGGCAGCATCACGCAGGAGGTATAGCCGTGCGGCACGTCGGCGCTGCCACCAAGGATATGGCCGATCGCATGGCTGGCGCCGAGCCGGGTGCCGGAAACGATGCCGGTCATCGACAGCCAAGCGCC
>JAQBUJ010000157.1 GCA_027623845.1 Pseudomonadota bacterium | reverse complement strand
CTTGCGGTGCTGGCTATGATCGAAATCGAAGCCGGCCTTATGCATCGCCGAACGGTTGTCGATCAGCAGCATGTCGCCCAAGCGCCACTCATGCAGATAAGCGAATTCCGGACGGATCGCGGTTTCCAGCAACTCGGTCAGAAAGCTTTGGGTTTCCACCGGGTCCATTCCGGTTACGGTTTCGGTCTTGTTCTGATGGAACCAAATCGCCTTCGACTTACTGTCGGGATGGGTCCGCACCAGTGGATGCACCACCATCTTGCCATTCAGCGCCTCACGCGCCTTGACCACATCAGGATTGCCGGCCGCGGCGCGGGCGCTGCTGATCAGGGTATTTTCGGTTTTCATGCCGGTGATCCGCTCGCGCATATCCGCCGGCAGCGCTTCATAGGCGGCGCGCATGTTACAAACCGCCGTGCCGCCGCCCTGATCCGGCAACTCGACGGCGTACAGGCTGGTGATCTTCGGCGGCAGTTCCTGGTTCGTGTGATCGGTATGCCAGCTGGCGTTCTTAGCCAATTTCGCCGGCTGGCCCTTACTATCGGTATGACGGTTCGACAGCACGCTGACCATCGGCACGCCCGGCGCCAGATACATCCGGTTCTGATCCTCCATCAACTCGCCAAACAGCTCGGCGGCGGTTTGGAAATCGGCGGCCTCGAATTTTTGATCCCGAATCACCAGCGCGACATTATCGACCAGCGCGTCATAGAGCGCTTGGCGGTCCGCCTCACTGATCGGCTGCCGCAGGTCGATACCTGTCACCTCGGCGCCGATATGGTCCTTAAGCTTGGAGATTTGCATGATCAGCTCTTTTCCTGCTACGGCGAAATATCGGTTCCAGCTTTGTCTTCCCAACGTTCATCCGGGCGGGCTCGTCTGGGCGAGGCTCTCAAGCGACCTGTTGCAGCACCGTCGGCCCATCGCCGACGATCGTCGTGCGGCGCATGTCCCGGCGTTCATCCGCCGGGAACGACCGCGCCCGGTGCATGGTCTGGCGGTTGTCCCAGATCACCAGATCGCCGACTCGCCAGCGATGCGCATGAACGAACCGCTCATGGGTCGCGTGCTCGGTCAGATCCCGTAACAACAGACGAGCCTCGGGGATCGGCATGCCAAGGATCGAGCCGGCATGGGAGGCCAAGAACAGCGACTTGCGTCCGGTCGAGGGATGGGTGCGCACCAGCCGCTGGCGAACCGGCGCAAAGCGTTGCTTTTCCTCATCGGTAAAATCAAAAAACCCAACCTGCTGGCGCGAGAACATCTGTGAATGCTCACAAACCAGGTCTTCGATCTCCACCTTGACCGCCGCGTCGAGCGCGTCATAGGCGTCGGGCATGTAGGCGAATTCGGTATTCCCGCCCTTCGACGGGATCGAGAGCGCGTGCAAAAGCGAATACTTGGCCGGCACCACCTTGAACGAACTGTCGGAATGCCAAAGCCGGTTGCCAATGGCGAACAGCCGGCGCCGATCCTCGCGACCATAGGGTTTGTCGTCCTTGCCCAGATTGGACACGTCGGCGAAGGTCGTCGGCACCCGTATCTCGTTGGCCGCGCGCAGACTGGCGCCGATGGAATGCTCAATCTCGCCGAGCGCCTCGGTAAAGGCGAGATGTTGCTCCTGGCTCAATACCTGGCCGCGAAACACCAGGACGGCGTATTTGTCCATTCCGGCATGGATCGCCTCGGCACTGGCGCTGGACAACGGTTGGCGTAGATCAATGCCGTCCACCGCACCGGCGAAACACGGGCCAACCTGGCGAATATCGAGGGGCATCAGCGCTCTCCCGGAGACATCTTGAATTTCGTTCAGGGCGATACGGCGGATAGTTTACTCTGGATTACCCGCCTGGAAAGGCCCGTTATCGTCAGCAGGCCAATCCCGCACCCGATAGCATCCCCTTGCTTGCAAGGCCTAGGCGCGGCACGGCCTCGATGCCTTGGCCAGCCCGCCGTCCATGGGTCTGCAATCAATACGACTTCGGCAACCCCAGCACCCGCTCGGCGATATAGCAGAGAATCAGGTGCGGGGTGATCGGGGCGATGCGGTGGATCAACGCTTCGCGCATATAGCGCTCGACATGATATTCCTTGGCGTAACCCATGCCGCCAAGGGTCATGATCGCGGTGTTGCAGGCCTTAAAGGTGGCCTCGCCAGCAAGATATTTGGCGGCATTGGCCATGGCCCCGCAATCCTCGCCCCGGTCGTAGAGTTCGGCGGCGCGAAAGGCCATCAGGTTAGCGGCCTCCAGCTCGGCCCAGTTTTGCGCCAACGGATGCTGGATACCCTGGTTCATCCCAATCGGCCGCCCGAATACCACCCGTTCCTTGGCGTACTCGGTCGCCTTGTGCAAAGCCGCACGGCCGAGCCCGACCAGGCCGGCGGCGATCAGGATCCGTTCCGGGTTGATGCCGTGCAGCAAATAGCGGAACCCCTTGCCCTCCTCGCCGATCCGATCTTCGAACGGGATTTCCATGCCGTCGAAGAACACCAGGTTCGAATCGACGCATTCCCGGCCCATCTTCGGGATCTTGCGGATCTCCACCTTCGAGCGGTCAAGGTCGGTGTAAAACAGCGACAGGCCGTCGATCGGTTTGCCGGTCGGGCTTTCCTCGGCAGTTCGGGCGATCAGCAGGATCTTGTTGGCCACCTGGGCCGTGGTGGTCCAGGCTTTCTGACCATGCACGACATAGCGGTCATTCTTCCGCACCGCCTTGGTCTTCAACCGCGTGGTATCGAGGCCGGTTTCCGCTTCGGTCACCGCAAAGCAAGCAATGTCGTCGCGGCTGATGATTGGCGGCAGCATGCGGGATTTTTGCGCCTCGGTGCCATAGTGGACCACCGGGTTAAGCCCGAAGATGCCAAGGCTGACCGAGGAAACCCCGCCATTGCCGGCGCCGGATTGTGATATCGCCTGCATCAGGATCGCGGCCTCGGTAATCCCCAACCCCGAGCCGCCATATTCTTCCGGCATGGCGATGCCCATATAACCGTTATCGGCGATCGCCTGACAGAAATCCTCGGGAAATTTCTCGTCACTGTCGCGTTCCAACCAATACGCGTCGCCGAATTCGGCGCACAGGCGGGTGACGCTTTCCTGGATCTGCATTTGTTCGGGGGTGAAATCGATGCTCATGGTTTTGGACTCTCGATCGCTGCAATGGAGATCCGCAGACCAGTTGGTGCGGGCGTCGCGTCGGTTATCATATCATTGATCCTGCCACGGCGGTTTTCTCGCCTACAATGGACGCTGGCGAAGTGAAACCGGGGCCGCATCATGTCGATTGAAATCCTACCCTTGGCCGGCACGCTTGGCGCCGACATTCACGGCGTCGATGTCGCGACCATTGATGACGCAACTTTCGAAGCCGTGCACCAAGCCCTGCTCGACCACGGCGTTATCGTCCTGCGGGACCAGGACATCACCCCGGCCCAACAGATCGCCTTCGCCAAACGCTGGAACGATTTGCACACCCACCCCTATCTCGCCGGTCTGCCCGAGCATCCGGAAATCATTGAGATCATCAAGGAACCGGATGAGGAAGGCGGATTCGGCGCCCATTGGCACACCGATCAGATCTTCACCCCGGCGCCCGCCATGGCGACGATGCTCTACGCCAAAGAGGTCCCGGCGGTCGGTGGAGACACCATGTTCGCCAGCATGCCGACGGCCTATGAGGCGCTCTCGGACGGCATGAAGGCGATGCTGCGTCATGTCCACACTTTCAGCCAGTACAACAAAACCGCCAAACGCTCGGGCAAGATGAGCGGCAAGGTCACCAAACCCTCGAAGCCGGCCGTCCACCCGATCATCCGCGTGCATCCAGAGACCCGGCGCCCCGGCCTCTACATCAACGAGATGGAAAATCTGCGTCACCTCGACGGCATGACGGTCGAGGAAAGCACGCCGATCATCAACTACCTCATCCGTCACGCGACCAAGCCCGAATTCACCTGCCGGGTGCGTTGGGAAGTCGGCAGCCTGGCTGTCTGGGACAACCGACAACTGATGCATATGGCCTTGAACGACTATCCCGGACGCCGCCGGGTCATGCACCGGATCACCATTAAGGGCGACGTGCCCTTCGGTCTCGACGAGGCCGGGGACCTGCCGTAAGGCCTCATCTGCGATCCACAAACCGGTCGCAGATTGTCTTGAGGCGGGAATAAAAACATGCGGATGATTTATCAAATTCCCAGTGACGATCTATCCATGGCCGATGCCGCGGCCAGGGCCGCCGAGGCTGCTGGGATGAAATGGCGGCGCAGATTCCAGACGAAGTGCTGGAATTATTCGCCATCGTCGGCACCCATGACGTCGTCGCCGACAAGATCGCCGAGCGGTATGGCGGTCTCGCCGATGCGCTTTCGCTGTTTATTCCAACAGATACCGAACCGGGACCGCTGGCCGAGGTGGTTCAGGACGTCAAACGGATCGCAACACCGTTTCAGAATCATGCCTCGGCTTGGCCGTCCGTGGCCTAAGCCCCCGCAGCGCACTGGAAAACCGTGCCCCGGCCCGCTATCCTGCCGGCAAGCGTTCCGACGGGCAGGTCTGCGGAACACATCGCAGCCATATCATGAGACGCGCCATGGCCGGGTCGCCCCTGGATGATTTCGCGACGATCTCGCGAGCGTTGCAACGACTATCCGACGCCTATCGTCAGGCAGACGCAGACGCCCATGGCGCCGAGCTCGGCGAGTTGCGCGCGCGCTACCCTAGCGACTTCCAGGATCTTCCCGCGTTTTCGCTCAAGGCCATTCAGAACGATCTCAATGCTCTGTTGTCGGCGGGCTCTGGTTTTGCCGGGCGATCCACCGGCCCTTTGGTCGAGCATGCCCGGGCGCGCTATCGCCAGGGAGCCTTCCGCGACGCCGCGAGGGCCTATGCTCTGGCCCTACTGATCGCGCCGACTTCCGCTCAAGCCACGGTGATGTACGCCAGCGCCATGGAGATGGCCCACCCGCGCGCGAACCATCTGACGCCGGCGCGTTGGGCGACCGTGCTCGCCCCGCTCGGCGCCGATTGTTGGAAACTGGCGATGCGCGGCTCCTTTGGCGCCGGTCGGATGGGGGCGGCAGAGGCCCAAGGTCGCCGGCATGTGATCCTTGCGCCAGCCTCGTTCAGCGGCTGGTTTGTTATCGCGCGAGCCCGGTTTCGCCGTGGCCAGGCCGACTCCATCCTGCCGCTTCTACGCCGCGCCGAAACCCTATCGCCGAAAAATCTGGATGTTCAGCGCGCCTTGATCCGATGCCAGTTCCGGCTTGGCCACTTTGCCGGCGCCCTGATTGCAAGCGACCAGGCCGCCACTCTGGGGGCCAGCGGCCCGGCCTTCGAGTTCGAACGGGCGAGGATCGCCAGATCCGCCGGCGAAACGGATCTTGCCAACAGACTGCTGGACCAACTCGAAGCCGCCGACCCGACCTACAAGGCGCAGCGCCGGATATTGGAACTGACCGCCACCGTCGATGACCTGCGGGCGTCGCCGCGATGAGCCTGTCTCGCCCCGTTCGGCCGTTGTATTTTCTGGTCGAGGAAACCAGCCGCGAGTTGGCGAGCCGGGTGCTGCTGGCCACGGTTGCCGCCAATAACGGGTTCACCAGCTATATCGTTCCGCAATGGTTCGCCTGGGAGCATTTCGACCGGATGCCAGCCGGCGTCGTCCTGTTCAAGGGCAACAACGGCGCCCAAGCAACACAAATGATCGCCGCCCGCGCCGCCGGTCACCGGGTCGCGGCGATCGAAGAGGAAATCCTCGGCGTCGCCAGCGCGGCGCAAATCCTGCGGCTTTTTCAATCCCGAAACATCGGGGCTTGCGAGCTTTTCCTGCTCCAGGGCACCCATGCACGCGATATATTGGTCTCGCGATATCCAGAGATCGCGCCGGCGACCATTATCACCGGCAACCCTCGGACCGACCTGCTACGCCGCCCTTTCGACGATGAAATACACGGTCGCGCGGTCAAGGTTCGCGAGGTTCATAACGACTATATCCTGGTGAACACCAATTTCGGGGCGTCGAACACCCGCCTTGAAGACACGATTGCCCATTACGAATTGTGCGCCCGCATCGGGGTGATCGATGGAAGCGGTCCAAAAGGCCGGGACGACTATATCGAATGGTGCACGTGGGAACGCCAGAACATGGCGCTTCTCACGGGGGTGATCGCCGCCTGCCGCGCCTCTTCCTCGGCTCCAAAAATCATCATCAGGCCTCACCCCTCGGAAAATATCGACAAATGGCGGCAAGCCTATCCGGACGACGACAAGGTGTCGGTCATTCGTGAGGGCGATCACACGGCCTGGACCGCTGGCGCCCGCTTGCTGTTGCACACGGGTTGCACGACCGGCGTCGAGGCCATGCTTCTCGGGACCCCGACGCTGACGCTCCAGGGCGGAGTATCGGACTGGCATCGCACCCATACCTCCAACCTGGTGAATATGGCCGCCGGGTCCCTGGAGGCGGCGATGACCAAGATCGAGGCTTTCTTCCAAGGCGATGCAGATGCTTGTGCCTCGACGCCCGAAATGTGGCGAGAGCTTGAACGTCAGTTGCTTCCACAAACCGGTGGTACCGCCGCCGAACGGATCATCGATGCTCTGACGCCCCTTGCGGCAAGCGACCCCAGCGTGCCCGACCCCGGCGTGCTCGAACAAGGCGTGCCCGACCAGGGCGCACTCAACCGGAGCCGCAACATCAACAATCTTTCCGGCCACGCACTGCTTGCCGGCGAACACAAGATCAGCGCCGCCGACTTCACCCCGACATCGGTGGCCGCGATGGCCGCGCGCTTCGCCGGCAGTTTAGGATATCCATCCCGGCCAACGGTAACCGGCATCGGCGGTGGTATGATCCAAGTCAGCAGCGCCGAGCTCTAATGACGCGCGCCTCTTCAAAATCGGGAAGTGGCATGCGATACGAGATCGTTATCCGCGACGAGAAGGACCACCATCATGACTGATCAAGCAGCAACTGAACTGCCAGGCCCGCTCACCGGGATCAGAGCCGTCGCGTGCTCGACCGCCCAGGCCGGGACG
>JAQBUJ010000156.1 GCA_027623845.1 Pseudomonadota bacterium | reverse complement strand
GCTGACGGGCGATGTTAACAAACCCAAATCTGTTCGGGTAGCCTCCAGCGCCGATTTTCTTTAGCGCCGAGGCGCGAACGCCGTGAACAAGCACAGGCTTGGTCGGACGCCGGTTGGGTGGGCGATATGCAGATGCGATTTTGTCGCCGCCGCCCTGAGGAAACGGTCGCCCGTTGGCTAAACCGCGAACCTTGCCACCGCGTCCGGGTCAAAACTAAAGCCCATCCCCGGTCGGTCCGGGATGATGATATCGCCGTCGACCATCTCCATACGTTCCTGGAACAGCTCGATGAACCAGGGCATGTGCTCAGTGTAGTTTACGTTGGCGGCGGCGGCGCAGAGCTGCAAGCTGTGTTCGGTGAAGATATGCGGACTGACCGGGATATCCAGGGCAGCGGCCATATTGGCGACCTTGATCCATTCCGAGACCCCGCCGACCCGTTCCAGATCCGGCATCAGGATATCGGCGGAGCCGCGCTCCAGCATGTCCTGAAACCCATAGCGGGCGTATTCGGTCTCGCCGCTGGCGATCGGCGTGTCCAGCGCGGCGGCGACCCGGGCCGAACCGGCCAGGTCATAGGCCTGGACCGGCTCCTCGAACCAGACGAGATTGTATTTCTCCAACCCCCGGCCCAGGCGGATCGCGTGATTGACGGTAAGGCCCTGGTTGGCGTCGGCCATCAAGCCGATCGACGGTCCGATCGCCTCGCGCACCGCCGCCACCCGCTCCAGATCCACCGCGATCTCCGGCAGGCCGATACGCATCTTCACCGCCTTGAACCCCTCGGCGACAAAGCCCTTGGCCTGGGCCTGCAGTTCATCGATGCTCATCGAGGCCCAGAGCCCGCCGCTGGCATAGGCCGGCACCCGGTCGCGCGCCCGGCCCAGTATCCGGCCGACCGACATCCCCTGGGCCTTGCCCCGAATGTCCCAACAGGCCCAATCGATGGCCGCCAGACCAAAGATCGTCACCCCCTTATGGCCAAGAAAGTTAATCTCCCGCCACATGTCGACGTAAAGCGCCTCGGTATCGCGCGGGTCGCGGCCAACCACGGTGCCGGTCAGCATCCGGACCATCGCCTCCAGCACCGGAACTTTATGGGCGCCAATGGTCCACAGATAGCTCTCGCCGGTCACCCCCTCGTCGGTATCAAGCCAGACCAACAGCCCGGAAACCCCGGTGATCCGGTGGATCGAGGTGCCTATCGGGGCCGGAAACGGGATCTCGATGGCCTTGGTGCGGATGCCGGTGATCTTCATGGCGCGGTTCCCCTGCGGCGTGACGGGTTTGCTCAACCCTTATGGAATAGGGAACCGTTGGCGATTTCAAGGCCGATCCGAACGCTTGCCGGTCAATACCATGGCGACCGTCACCTCCGCCCAGCGCCCACCGCTGTCCCGAAAACCCCCGACTGCATCGCAAGACTTAATCCAGGGCCCAGGCCAGACCCGGTTCTGCGTGACGGAGGCCAGCGTATATCGGCGTATTGACGGCTTTTTTTTACCGCATCCCTGGATCAAATCCAGGGATGCGGATCTTCAATGTGGCCGAGATCTTTACAAGGCGACGCATCGGGCCTCACCAACTTTCCAACACAATTCATCCGTCGCCCTGGCGAACGGCAGGGCCGAAGCCTGAGGCGGTTCGACGGCGCGAATGGTGGATAATGGCGACATACTGATCCTATTACTCCCCCATCGGTCACGTTGAACGGGCTCAGGCGTGGGTCCTGCCTTTCGCCAGGACGACGGCTTTTTGTTACCGCATCCCTGGACTTGATTCAGGGATGCGGATCTTCAATGTGGCCGAGATCTTTACAAGGCGACGCACCGGGCCTCACCAACTTTCCAACACAATTCATCCGTCGCCCTGGCGAACGGCAGGGCCGAAGCCTGAGGCGGTGCGAACGGCGAGAAGGACGACATATTGCTCCTATTTCTCCCCAATCCGTCACGGTGAACGTGCTCAGGCGTGGGTCCTGCCTTTCGCCAGGACGACGGGTGAGATTTTACCGCATCCCTGGACTTGATTCAGGGATGGGGATCTTCAATGTGGCCGAGTTCTTTCGAGCGCGACGCATCGAATATCACCGGCTTTTTAACGATTTTCATCCGTCCTCAAATCCGGCGACAAGCGCGAGAGCAGCGCCCCGACCAGATCTTCATTGTCGCGCAATGCGGCGCTGGCCTCGGCGGTGATCACCAAAGCGCCGGTCCGTTGATAGGCCAGGCTAACCGCGTCGAGCGCATCGAACAGGGCGCTGGCCCCCGCCTCTCTCGACGCCGCCGCCAACAGATGCAGTCGGGAAAGTTGGCGGAAATCCTCCAGGCGGTCGGTCGCGCGCGTCGTGCCGGCGATCTGCGGCGCGGCGCCGCCGGCATCAATCCAGGCCGATACCAAAGGGCCGGCGCCGTGGCAGTCATAGGCGCGGCAGACCGTGTAGCCCTCACTCTCCAAAGCGCCAAAGACCTGGCAACGGCAGGCGGCGGTCAGATGCCGGCAGGCTTGGTTCGCCGGTTTCTCGCCAGGAAAGCCGTTTTCCGGCGCGTGGGCGAAAACGATGCAGCACAGGCCCCGGCAGCGGCTGCAATCGGTCTGGTAGCGACGACCGACCATAAGGTCATTCCGCCGGCAGGGCGTTCAGCAGCAGCGTGCCGAAACCGACCATCTGCGGGCTGGTGCCGCGATAGGTTTGGATCGCCGACAGCACGCGCTCGGTTTCGGCGGCGGTGATCGGCGGCGGTTCGGTTGGTGCGGTGAGGCCGGTAAGGATTTGCGGCGCGGTATCGACGATGCGGTCGGCGATCTTTTCGCAATGCGCCAAGACCGCAGGATCGGACAGGCGCGGACCAAGCACCACCGCGACATGGGCCAGATAGGCCGGCCAATGGGCCAGGATACGATACAGGCCGGGCACGAACGCCTCGCCGGCCAGATCGGTTTCGAAGACATCGAGGACGGCGCGCCGATCCGGGTCCAGCGCCTCCCAGGGCACCATGGCGGGAAGTTGCGGCAAGGCGGTTGGCAGCGCCTGGCAATCCGGGGCCGGCTGGGTCCCAACCATTTCCGCCTGATCGGTCAACAGCCGGCGCATACAGCCGGCAAGCACCAGGTTGACCGGGCTGACCCGAGTGAAAGTGCGGCAGACATCGCGGATCACCGCCTCGTCCTGGCCGGTCACACCAAGGCTGCGAAGCGCCGGGCGGGTGATCGCCGGCAACGGCGTCAGCGCCGAGATATCAACATGGCTCCAGCCGGTATGCTGCACCGCGCCGGAGGCAAATCCCGGACGCATGATCCCCCAGATCCATTCCAGCAATCCCGGATAAGTCGCGAGATGGCGAAACAGCGAGGAGACATAGGGCGCCGCGTAGGCCTGACGAATCTCGTCGTAGATATCGGCGACGGCCCCGCTGGCCTCGCTTTCGGACACTTCGCTCAAAACCGCCATCACCCACCCCCTTTACCGACTCGCTCCGAGCGCCATGCTAAAGCCGGTTTAATGAATGTCGAGCAACAAGGCGGCTCGGGAAGAATCGTGAATTCGACTTCAGCTAAATTTGAAAGAGAGCGATACACGCTTAAATCTTCATCGCTTCACGATGCCGGCTAAACCGATCGCGCTCTGGCGCAGACATCGCGCACCCTGCTACCGTTACCTAGCAGGACGGGAGAATGACGATGACGACACCGGCGATCACTCTCAAGGGCCTCGACCATGTGGTGCTGCGGGTCCGCGACATCGAGGCGATGATGGCCTTCTATTGCGGCGTGCTCGGCTGCACCCTGGCCAAACATAACGAGCCGCTCGGGCTCTATCATCTCGATGCCGGTGGCTCGATGATCGATCTGGTCACCCTGGACGGCAAGCTGGGTCAGGCCGGTGGCGCCGGGCCGGGGGACGGGTTGGCGGCGGGAGGCCGCAATGTCGATCACATCGCGCTCAAGGTCGCGCCCTTCGACGGCGAGGCCATCCGGGCGCATCTGTCGACCCACGGGATCACTGCCGGCGAGGCGGTCACCCGTTTTGGCGCCGAGGGCGACGGCCCGTCGATCTATCTCACCGATCCCGAAGGCAATGGGGTCGAGTTGAAGGGCATTTGACGCCGGTTCGATCGAATATGATGCATTATAATGCCGGTTCGCCGGCTCTGTCCGGTATCACGGACCGATCCTGCCGATGCCCGGCAGTTTCAGCGCCGGTGGATTGAGGTCGAGACCAAAAGTCAGGCCCAGGAGATTAACCTCCAGCCCCTCCTCCAGCGCCAGCATCACCCCGGCGAGACCGCCAAGCGATAGCTGAAAGCCGGTGCCGCTCGGGCTTCTGGCCACCGGGTTCCATCCGGGCAGGTAGTCCTTGCCGATCGCCGTCGGCAGCAGGTCGACCCGCAAAGCCGGAACCTGGCGAGCGACGAAAGCGGTAAAAGTGTTGCTGTTCGGCCCCGGCCAAACGGTATAGCGATCGTTATAGGGATAGCGTTTCCCCGCCGCCTCGATCCGGTCGATCAGCGCCTCGACCTCGGGGCCGCGAAAATCGGCCAGGATCTTCGGTTTCGAGCCAAACCAAAAGGCGTCGGGCACCCCGGGGGCAACCCGAACCGCGTCGGAGCCATGATGCACGCCCCACCCGATCACCTCATGGCGGACATAATACTCAGCGCCCCGGCGCTTGGTGGCGATCCAGGTATGCACGCCGAACGCCCCGCGCCAGCCCCAGGCCCTGCCGGCATAGACCTGAACCACCGGGTCGAACTCCCGCTTGGGGTCCGGCGCCTGCCGGCTGCTGTCGCGTCGCGCCTCACTCCAGTGCAAGGCACCCTCCGCGGTTCGAATTCCATAGCTTATGGCGAGCGGAGCAACGAGCATCACCACGATGGCAAAAACCGCGCGTCTTGCCCAAACCACCCAAGGTCGGCGGCGGCGGCCGGTACGGTTTTTCGCTCCTGGCATCCCGGATCATAGGAGGGGCAAGCGAAAGAGCGCAAGAGCATCCCCAAGGCGATGCCTTTTTACGGCGTTGGGAAAATCGCCGGTCAGTCCTCTGTTAGCCGGTCCGCCTTCTGTTAGAAGGTCGTGGCGCCAACCTCCACGCCCCAGGCCGCATCGAAGAAACCAATCTGCAACGCCCGGCGTTCTCCTCGCAAGACCATGCCGCCACGATGGACGCCAAGGGTATCGAACAGGACACAGCGACCCGGCGGCCCGGTGATGATCCGCTCCTTTGACAGGACCGTCGATTCCATTTCAGAGCCGGGCAGGATGTCGCCGCCGAAGGTCGCCCGCTGGCGCAGCCGGTTGGGCAGCGCCATCAGGTCGATCGGCTCATCGATCCAATCCTGCTTGCACAAAATATCCGTGGCGATCCGGTCGAAACTGTCATCAAGATCACGCCGGTGCGAGCCGGGGATATAGCCAAACGCCCCGGCTTCAAGATCCTCGACTTCGGAAACAAACAGGGTCAGCTTGATACTGTTCGTCGGGACGTCAAAATGCAGACCAACCGTCGCCGGGTCCGGAAAATCCGTAATGGTTTGGCGCTGGAACGCAGCGTTGTCAGGTGTCGAGCAGCGCAACGACGCCTTGACGTAGAGGGTTTCAGCGGCCAGTTGGGTTTTGGCGATCGCCAGCAGATCGAAGTTTCGTATCAACTCAACACAGATCGCGCCGATCCGCCCCGCGCCGCCATCGTCGCGGTCCGGCGCCAGGGCGATTTGCTGCGATGCCTCGCCGGTCGATTTGAGTTGCTCGATCCGCTCATCAAGATAACGCAACAGCGACCGGTTCGAACCGGCGTCCAGCTCAAACGGAACGACGCCATGCTCGCCAAGGGTTTTCGCCAGGCCGGTATCCGGGGCCGATGGACGGAGCAAATGGCCCCCCAGTCTTTCGGCCACCAGATTTCGCGCGTCCGCATGCGCCGCCCGTACGACCTCCGCCCGCTCGGCGCGGACCTGCCCGGCGAATGGCGCATAGGCCGGATGCGCGTCATAGTCGATAACCGGCAGTCGCATTGTCCGCTGGGTCCCTCTCACAGATGCTGGTCGCGCGTTCTTGCAGGATTAACCAACCCGCCAACCGGCACGGCGTATTATTATGCTGAATCACCGCTGAGATCCAGGCCCCGAGCCGATAGCCCATCGCCTTTGTCTTGCCCCGATGCTAGGAAGCTCCAGAGCCTCATCCTCCGGGGTCGGCGCCGATCAAGCGCCCAGGAATCCACACATGCCGTCACCTCTCGCCCGCCTCATGGACGCCCTTAGGGCCAGTCCACTCGGTCAGGAACCGGATTTCCGGCGCCTTTGGACCGCGTCGGTCTTCGGCGCCATCGGCATGGCTGGTGAACAGGTGATCCTCGGCCTGCTGGTGTATCGGATCACCGGTTCCTCGCAATGGGTCGGCATCTCGCTCGCCGCCTATTACATGCCATTGTTCATCGCTGGAACGCTGGCCGGAGCGGTGGCGGATTGGATGGACCGCCGCCGGTTGCTCAAGATGTTGGAGCTTGGTTTCATCATTGCCCAACTCGGCATCGCTGGCGCACTGGCCGGTGGTCTCGATTCCCTTTGGATGATCATTTCCGCCAGCGCGATGCTTGGCGCGCTCCGGGCGATGCATCAGCCAGTGCGGATCAGCTATGCCTTTGATCTGATTGGCGGCAAGACAATCGTCACCGCGATTGGCACGCTTAACCTCGGCTTGCGGTCCGGTCAGTTCGTCGGATCGCTTGCGGCCGGCGGCGTCATGGAAGCGTTTGGCGCACCGGCGGCGTTCCTAACCCTGGGCGCTGGCCACACCATTGCTTGGTTGCTGGTCGGCAGATTGCAAAGCCCGGGCCGGGCGTCGGTGGCGGCGGCGGAACGGGCGCCGATCCGCCGCAATCTGATGGAGTATTTGGACGAGCTTCGGCGCAACCGGATCCTGTTGATGCTGGTGCTGCTGACGGCCTCGGTGGAAATGTTCGGGTTTTCCTTCCAGACCGGCTTGCCACAACTCGCGGCCGGGCGCTTTGATGTCGGCGCCGAGGGCCTCGGACAACTCCAGGCGGCAAGGGCGGCCGGCGGCGTCGCCGC
>JAQBUJ010000155.1 GCA_027623845.1 Pseudomonadota bacterium | reverse complement strand
CTATGCCGAGCTGGTTGGCTATGGCGCCACCTCGGATGGCGCCGACATGGTGCAGCCTTCAGGCGAAGGCGCGGTTCGCTGCATGCAGATGGCGCTCAATGGGATTGAGGAGCCGGTCGACTATATCAATACGCACGGCACCAGCACGCCGATCGGCGACACCAAGGAACTTGAGGCGATCGCCGAGGTGTTCGCCACGCGAAACGCAATCCCGGCGATCAGTTCGACCAAGTCCCTCACCGGCCATTCTCAAGGCGCCGCCGGGGCGCATGAAGCGATCTATACCCTGTTGATGATGAAAAATAATTTCCTGGCCGCCTCGGCGAATATCGAGACTCTTGATCCCCTGGCGGAGGCCATGCCGATCATTCGCCAGCGCCAGGACGACGTTTCGGTCAAACTGGCGCTGTCGAACAGTTTCGGCTTCGGTGGCACCAACTCGGTCTTGGCGTTTCGTGCGCATGATGCTTAGGGTCCGGTTCAATTTCAGCGAAAAATTACCCGCCTGGGGTAAAGACTTGATTGGGAGTATCGCTTGACGATGACCGACGAACGGCCATCGCGAACCGGATTGATGGCAGGCCGCAAGGGCCTGATCATGGGTGTCGCCAATGATCGCTCAATCGCCTGGGGCGTTGCCTCGGCGTTGGCGGCCCAAGGCGCGGAGCTCGCCTTTACCTATCAGAGCGACTCAATCGCCAAACGGGTGACCCCGTTGGCCGCATCGGTCGGCTCGTCACTGGTTTTGGAATGCGATGTTGCCGACGATGATCAGCTGGACGCGGTATTTGCCAACCTGGCGCGGGAATGGGGCCAGCTGGACTTTCTGGTCCACGCCATCGCTTATTCCGATAAGTCCGAGCTAAAGGGCCGGTATGTCGACACCAGCCGCGACAATTTTCGCAATACGCTCGATATTTCCTGTTTCTCATTCACCAATGTGGCGCGTCGCGCCGTCGCGATGATGGGTGAAGGCGGTAGCCTGATCACCTTGAGCTACCTCGGCTCGTCCCGGACCATCCCCAATTACAACGTCATGGGGATCGCCAAGGCCGCCCTGGAGGCGAGTGTTCGCTATCTGGCAACCGATGTCGGCGGTCGTGGTATCCGGGTCAATGCGCTTTCGCCAGGTCCCATGCGGACCTTGGCCGGCTCGGCAATCGCCGATGCCCGCTATGTCTACCGCTACTCGGAAACCAATGCGCCCTTGGGCCGGAACATCGATCTCGAGGAAGTCGGCAACGCCGCGTTATTCCTGTTGAGCAATCTGTCATCCGGGATGACCGGCGAGGTTCACTATGTCGATGGTGGGCTGAAGATCGTGGGCATTCCAAAGCCCGCCCCAAGTTCCTAACCGCTTAGCAAAGCGCCGCCGAGATCAGGCGTGGGTCGTCGGTGATGACCGCATCAACGCCCCAGGCCAGTAATTCACCCGCCCGGTCCAGGTCATTGACGGTGTAGGGATATATCAAAAATCCCGCAGCTTTGATCTCCTCGACCGTTTCGCGTCGATCCAAGAGTTCGGCCGCCGGATGAAACGAAACACATTGCAGTCGCTGCGCCCCGGCCAGCCAATTGGATCGCCGCTCGTCCAATAACAAGCCGCGCGGCCAAAGCGGCCCCTCCTGTTGCAGGACTTCCAACGCCGCCGGTTCGAAGCTTGAGAACACCACGGATCCGACGGTTTCGTAGCCGCGCCGACCGAGCAGGGACTCGACCGTGGCGAGCGCGGCCATGGCCGTCGCTTGCGCCTCACCGGGATTCGGTTTGATTTCGATGTTCATTCCCAATTCCAGATCACGACACAGGGCAATCGTCTCGGCGAGGCTGGGGATGGTTTCGCCAGAAAACGCGGCGGCGAACCAACCACCGGCATCCAGTTGCTTTAACGCCGCGAGATCGAGGTCGGCGACCGGGCCGGTGCCGTCGCTGGTGCGCTCTAGCGTATCGTCATGAAAAATCACCGGGCCCCCATCAGCGCAGAGCCGCACGTCAAACTCAATGCAGTCCGCGCCATCCTCGGCGGCCTGGCGAAACGACGCCAGGGTGTTTTCCGGCGCCACCGCCTTGGCGCCGCGATGGCCGATCAGCCGGGGCGGCTTCAAAAAGCAAACGCCACCAGGTCCGGACCCGGAACCTTATGGCGCTTTGTCTTGTCTTACCGTCATGCGAACGCCTTGCTTCGGGCGTCAATTATGGGAATCGGCCTCAGGCGTCACCGCCGGCCACTTCATCACCCAGATCCGCACCGGTTTCCTGATCGACGGTCTTCATGCTCAGCTTCACCTTGCCACGATCGTCGAAGCCGATGACCTTGACCTTGACCGCGTCGCCGATATTCACAACGTCGGTGGTTTTGTTGACCCGACCGGGCAACAGCTCGCTGATATGCACCAGGCCGTCCCGCGGACCGAGGAAGTTGACGAAGGCCCCGAAGTCGACGGTTTTGACCACCTTACCGTTATAGATCACGCCGATTTCCGGCTCGGCGACAATGGACCTAATCCAGTCGATCGCGGCTTGACCGGCATCGCTATCGACCGCCGCAACCTTGACCACCCCATCGTCATCGATGTCGATCTTTGCGCCGGTGACCTCACAGATCTCGCGGATCATCTTGCCACCCGGTCCGATGATGTCGCGGATCTTGTCTTTGTTGATCTGCATGGTCGTGACCCGGGGAGCATGATCGGAAACGCCGTCGCGACCGCTGGTGATGGCTTTTTCCATCTCGCCGAGGATATGCAGTCGACCATCGCGGGCCTGATCCAAGGCAATCCGCATGATCTCCTCGGTAATCGAGGTGATCTTGATGTCCATCTGCAGCGAGGTTACGCCGGTTTCGGTGCCGGCGACCTTGAAGTCCATGTCGCCGAGATGATCTTCGTCACCGAGGATGTCCGACAGCACCGCAAAGCGGTCGCCGTCCTTGATCAGGCCCATGGCGATACCGGCACAGGGCTGAACCAAAGGAACACCGGCATCCATCAGGGCCATCGAGGTGCCACAAACCGTGGCCATCGACGAGGAACCATTGGATTCGGTGACTTCCGATACGACGCGAAGCGTATAGGGGAAGCTCTCCTTGGTCGGAATCAACGGACGCATTGCCCGCCAGGCCAGCTTGCCATGACCGATTTCGCGGCGACCGGGGCCAAACATCCGACCGGCTTCGCCAACCGAATAGGGCGGAAAGTTGTAATGCAGCATGAAGTGCTCGCGATACTCACCCTCGAGCGCATCAATGATCTGTTCATCCTGGCCGGTGCCGAGCGTGGTGACGACCAGCGCTTGGGTTTCGCCCCGAGTGAACAACGCCGAGCCATGCGCGCGCGGCAATATACCGACCTCACAGACGATCGGGCGGACCGTTTTGGTGTCGCGCCCGTCGATGCGAATGCCGGTATCGAGGATCGAGCCCCGCACGATGTCCGCTTCAAGCGCCTTCAACACTTCCTTGGAAGCGTTGAGCTCCGCGTCGGTTTCGAGCAGTTCCGTGCCCTTTTTCTTGGCGGTGGCGACCAGATCCTGACGGGCGGTCTTGTCGGCGACCTTATAGGCATCCTGCAGATCGCCGGTGATCGCGGCGGACAGCTTCTCTCTGACCGAGGCGACTTCCGGCGCTTGCGCCGGCACGTCGCGGGGCTCCTTGGCACAGGCTTCCGCCAACTCGATGATCGCGTCGATCACCGGCTGGCAAGCTTTGTGGCCGAACATCACGGCGCCGAGCATGACATCCTCGGACAAGGCGTTGGCCTGGGATTCGACCATCAGCACGCCTTCACGGGTGCCGGCCATCAACAAATCCAGATCCGAGGTGGCGACATCCTGCTGCGCCGGGTTGAGCAGATACTCGCCGTCCTTGTAGCCGACGCGGCAACCGCCGATCGGGCCAAGGAAAGGCAGGCCGGAGATCGTCAGAGCCGCCGATGCGCCGATTAACGCGACCACGTCGGGGTCGTTCTCCAGATCATGCGACAGCACGGTGCAAATCACCTGTGTCTCATTCTTGAAACCCTTGACGAAGAGTGGCCGGATCGGTCGGTCAATCAGTCGTGAGACCAGTGTTTCTTTTTCGGTCGGACGTCCCTCGCGCTTGAAGAACCCACCTGGGATCTTGCCGGCAGCGAACGTCTTTTCCTGATAGTTTACGGTCAGCGGGAAGAAATCCAGACCGGGTTTTGGGGTCTTTGCCCCGACAGCAGTACACAAAACAGTGGTTTCACCGAGGCTTGCCATAACGGCGCCGTCGGCCTGACGCGCAATCTTGCCCGTCTCCAGGACAAGCTTGCGCCCACCCCAATTGATTTCCTTGCGATATACTTCGAACATTCCTGGTATTTCCCTACAATCAGGCCGCACCGGTAGACCTAGCGGTTTGCAAAAGGCAAAAAAGCCGCGCCACCCCTTGCCCCATGGCTAGGTGCAGCACGCTCACGCACGGTCAAGCTAGAGAAACTGCGTCACGGCAAATGCGAACACACATCGGTTGTGTGCGACCCTACGGTTTCCATATCCTTCTCAAGCGCGCCCTCAATGACATGGAACGCGCACTGGGTCAAATACAGTTTGGTTTGGCGGGCGCACGCCACCCGTGGCTGAAAACCAGCACGGGTGGCGTGGGTGCACAAACCCTGGGCGCGTGTCAGGCGACGCTGGATCAGCGACGCAGACCGAGACTTTTGATGGTATCGGCGTAGCGCTGCTCGTTGCGGGAACGCAAATAGTCAAGCAACCGCCGCCGTTGGCCGACCATGATCAACAGTCCACGGCGCGAATGAAAATCCTTCTTATGGATTTTCAGATGCTCTGTAAGATTGAGGATCCGTGTGGTCAGTATCGCGCACTGCACTTCCGGAGAACCGGTGTCGCCTTCGGCACGACCGTACTGTTTGATCAGTTCGGTTTTCTTCTCTTGGGTAATCGACATCGAATACTCCGCTTCGGTCAAAGGTTGAGGACGCGGACAGGGCAAACGCAGCCCCCCTGGATACGGGAGATCGCGACCGGGATCCCGGATGAAACCGCGCAAAGCAAATCGCCTTCACGAAGATCTCCAAGACGCTCACGGTCGGACGCCCGAAACACCGGGACAGTCTGGCCGCGCCGTAGCCTGTTTGCTTCATCACCCGAAAGAGGCAGGGCCGGGATGCCGTCCAGCGCTGTCTCCAAGGGCAATAGGTGCTCGAAAGCGGCCGGACTATGCGCCAAGGCTTCGAGCGAATCCAGCGAAATCGCATTGCTTTGCAGGAACGGCCCAACCCGCAAACGCCGTAACGCTGAAATATGGCCGACGGTGCCCACCGCGATTGATAAATCACGGGCCAGCGCCCGCATATACGCGCCTTTACCACTGGTCACATGGAAGGTCGCGTGGTCTGAATCGACGATCTCGCCAAGCACAAAAGTCTCGATCATGATCGGTCGAGCCGCCAGTTCAACCGGCTGATCGTTACGGGCCAGGTCATACGCCCTTTGGCCTTGTATTTTGATCGCGGAGTAACGCGGTGGCACCTGCTGGATCAGGCCGACAAAATCTTTCAATCCGGCTTCGATGGCGTTTTTATCCGGGCGCACGTCGCTGGTGCGGGTCACCTCGCCTTCGCAATCGTCGGTATCGCGCTCCTCGCCCCAACGGATATCGAAAGTATAATCCTTGTTCGCATCCATGGCGTAGGCGATGGTTTTCGTCGCTTCACCGAGCGCGATCGGCAAGACGCCGGTGGCCAGAGGGTCAAGAGTTCCGGAATGCCCGGCCTTGGCGGCGTCGAAGACCCGGCGCACCACATTCACCACGTGGGTCGAGGTAACCCCGCTGGGTTTGTCGACGATCAGCCATCCATTAACCGGATTACCGCGCCGTTTACGCGCCATCGTCGCTCTCCTTGGCCGGCTCGCCGGTTGGCGGCGTCTCCGCCAAGCCATCATCCGAAGGATCCTCCTCCGGCGTGTCGAGCGTCCGCAACAGCGAGTTCATGTAGGCCGAGGAGTCGAAGGCGGTGTCGATGCTGAACATCAGCCGCGGCACGTGGCGCAATTGGATGCGCCGTGCGATCTGGCCACGCAGGAAAGGCGCGGCGCGAGCCAACCCGGCGATTACCGCCTCCCGAGCCTCGCCGCCAAGCGGCATCACGAAGACCATCGCTGCCTTCAGATCTGGGCTGACTGATACCTCGGACACGGTGATTGATACACCGGCGATGTCTGGATCGCGCAATTCGACACGTTCGAGAATCTCGACCATCGCCTTGCGCAGAACCTCGCCGACTCTGAGTTGGCGCTGACTGGGAACGCCGTCGCGCCGGACCGACTTGTCCGATTGGTGAGCCATGATAGGAACCGTTCCGGGCGCGGGTTAGGGCGTCGCGGATGCCTGTTGCACGGAATCCAGTGTCCGGGCGACTTCCTTGATCTCAAAGCACTCTATCAAGTCACCGACCTGGAGGTCGTTGTAGTTCTCGAACCCGGCGCCGCATTCATATCCCTCGCGGGCTTCGCGGACCTCGTCCTTGAAGCGTCGCAATGTTTTCAACGAGCCTTCATGGATCACCACGTTATCCCGCAACAACCGCACCTTGGCGCCGCGGCGAATATTGCCCTCGGTGACGAAACAGCCTGCGATCTTGCCGACCTTGGTGATGTTGAAGACTTCACGGACCTCCGCATTGCCCAGGAACTCTTCCTTCAGGTCCGGAGACAGCATGCCGGTAAGGGCCGCTTTAATTTCGTCGATCACGTCATAAATGATCGAGTAATAGCGGATTTCGACGTCGCTTTGCCGGGCCAACTCACGAGCCTGAGGGTTGGCTCGAACGTTAAAGCCAACCACGATCGCGCCGGAAGCGGCGGCGAGCGAGACATCCGATTCATTGATCCCGCCGACAGCGCCGTGCAGAACTCTGACCGCCACCGTGTCGTTGGAAACCTTATCCAGACTGCCGCGGATCGCCTCTAGAGAGCCGTGCACGTCGGTCTTGATAACCACCGGCAATTCCTCGGCCTGGCCAGCCGCGATATTCGACAGCATTTGCTCGACCGTGCCGCGTGCGCCAGCCGTCGCCTTCTTCGAGCGAATCTGCCGTTC
>JAQBUJ010000154.1 GCA_027623845.1 Pseudomonadota bacterium | reverse complement strand
ATCGGGCCGCAGGTCGGCAATCACCGAGACCTGCAATCCCGGCGTCGTCGGCACCTGGCTGAGGAACATCGAGCCGAATTTACCAGCCCCAATCAGACAGACGCGCACCGGCGCGCCAGCCGCAGCCCGTGCAGCCAACTCGGCTTGAAGATACATCGATCCGCTCCTGGTTTTATTCGGCGGCGATGGCGCCGCGTTCAGCCGCCAACTCGGCCAGACAATCGTCGTCCAGCGCCTCGATCGGCGTGAAATCGCGATGCGCGATCCATTCGGCCCGCTCGAACTTGGTGATGTGATTATCCACCTGGCACAGCGAGAGATAGACGATGGTCCGGGGCAATGGGCTGATATTTGGCGGGCTGGCATGCACCAGCAGCGATGAGAACACCAACATACTGCCAGCCGGCCCGGTCGGGGCGACGCAGCCGCCCTCGTCACATAGCTTGGTGACGGTCTCACGGTCCAGGGTCCAGAGCGGATAACTGGTGGTCTCAAGATCGTGCCCGGCGTCGATCACGCCGCGTTTGTGGCTCTTCGGCAAAAACAATAACGGCCCATTGGCGGCCGTCACATCGTCGAGGAACACCGCGATGTTCATCGCCTTAGGCTCTGGCATTCCGTCATCCCGGTGCCAGGTGCCAAAATCTTGGTGCCATTGCCAAACCTCGCCATCGAAAGCGGCTTTGGCGTTGATCTTGTACTGATGCATGTAGAGCCGCTCGCCGATCAACTGCTCCACCGGTTTGATCAACCGGGGATGCGCGCCAAGCCGGCGATGCGCCTCGTCATAGGTATGAGCGGCAAAGGCGGTGCGCGCGACACCGGAAGATTCCCGCCAGACTTCTTGACGGTCGGTAGCGTAGATTTCCGCCGCCGCGTCGTTCAGAACCTTGACCTCTTGCGGCGTGAAATAGGACGGCATGAACAAGTACCCCTGTTCATCAAACTGCTTCAGCTGCTGGTCGGTCAATTGCATGACGTACTCCTCGCCCAGGGTCGGCTATCGTGGCTGCGAGGGGCCAAGAAAACGCGGAAAGACTGACAAGTCAATCCCGCAAACACGTCCGGTGCAACACGAGAGAACGCCGCGTCAAAACCGCGCAGCGCGCGGTAGACCCGAGCCGTCGTCAGGCCTCGACCCGCTCGCCCGTCAGCACGAAACCTTCATAGCCCTTGGCCACCACCTCCTGGCATTTTTTGGTATAGGCCTGAACGCCGCCGACATAAGGCATGAAGACCTGCGGTTTACCGGGAATATTCACCCCCATATACCAGGAATTCGCCAACGGGTAGAGCGTCGTATCGGCGACCTCCTTGACGTGGCGCACCCATTCTTCCTGTGACTGCTCAGTCGCCTCGATCCGCTGGGCGCCGGTGGTCTTCATATGAGCCAGGCAATCGGCGATCCAGTCGGCGTGCCATTCGATCGACAGGATCATCTGGCTTTTCACTCCCGGGCTCTGTGGTCCGGTGATCATGAACATATTCGGCAGACCGGCAACCATCACCCCAAGATAGGTCCGAGGTCCGCCTTCCCACTGAGCTTCCAAAGTGGTCCCGCCTTCGACCCGGATGTCGATCTCGCGCATGGCCCCGGTCATCGCATCAAAGCCGGTGGCGAAGACGATGGCGTCGAACGCAAACTCAGCATCCGTTGTACGCATTCCGGTTGGCGTAATCTCCTGGATCGGCGCATTGCGGACATCAACCAGATCGACATTGTCCTGATTATAGATCTCGTAATATTGAGAATCGAGGATCAGTCGTTTGGTGCCGATCGGATGGTTGTTCGGGCACAACAATTCAGCCGTCTTCGGGTCTTTCACCGTGGCGCGGATCTTCTCGCGGACGAATTCCGAGGCGGTATCGTTGGATGCTTTGTTGGTCAGCAAATCATTATAGGCAAAAAGATAGCTGATGCTGCCGCCTTCCCCCCATTTCGCCTCATAGGTCTCCTGGCGTTCCTCTGGCGTTACCTCCAACGCGGACTTTGCCGGCGGCGGATAGCCGGCGATGCCGAAGGGCGTGTCATAGGCGGCTTTGCGGCGTTGCGGGTATTCGGCCTTATGTTGGCGCTCTTTTTCCGGATCAAGAGGCGCGTTACGGGCCGGCAGACTGAAATTCGCGGTGCGCTGGAACACCGTCAGATGCTTCGCCTGGCCGGCGATATGCGGCATCATCTGCACGCCAGAGGACCCGGTGCCGATGACGCCAACCCGCAGGCCGGTGAAATCCACCCCCTCTTTTGGCCACAGCCCGGTGTGATACCACTTACCCTTGAAGTCATCGAGGCCGGGGAAGTCCGGCTTGCGTGGGGTCGAGAGGTTACCCGTCGCCATGATACAGGCCGGCGCCGTCACCTTTTCGCCAGCCTCGGTGGTGATCGTCCAGAGCGTCGTCGCCTCGTTGAATACCGCCGACTTGATCCTGGTGTTCAGTTGCACATCGCGCAGCAGGTCAAAGCGCTCGGCCACATGGTTGATGTATTTGAGGATTTCCGGCTGGGTGCCGTAACGCTCCGGCCAGACCCAATCCTGCTGCAGGTCGTCATCGAAAGCATAGGAATATTCCATGCTCTCAACATCACAACGGCAGCCTGGATAGCGATTCCAAAACCAGGTCCCACCGACCCCGTCGCCGGCTTCGTAGGCGCGCACCTTAAGGCCCTGCTTGCGCAGCCGATAGATCGAGTAAAGACCCGCCAAACCGCCGCCGACGATGATCACGTCGAGATCGGGTTTAGCGTTCGATGCGGACCGGCCAGTCTCGGTCGTTGCGTCGGGCATGGCGTGCTCCAATCAGGCTTTGGCGTCTCACTTACCGGCCATACTCAGATATTACGCCCGTCGACGCCATCGGCAGCTGCGATTACAGCGGAAAAATCACCAGCGTGAAAGAACCAACGTCAAGCAAACCGGCTCAATGGTCCTTGTGACTCTCCTGGAAAGCCTGCTTTTGTTCCGCTGTCGCCTCAACCTGGAACTGGCTCTTCCATTGCGAATACGGCATGCCGTAGACGATCTCGCGCGCCGCTTCATAGTCGAGTTCCTGGCCCTTATCCTCGGCGGCGGCTCGGTACCATTTCGACAGACAATTCCGGCAAAACCCGGCCAAGTTCATCAGGTCGATATTCTGCACATCCTTGCGTTCGTCCAAATGCGCGACCAAGCGGCGGAAGGCGGCGGCTTCCAATTCCAGTCGGGTCTGGTCATCGAAATTTTCGGATGGATTGCTCATGCGTCGGCTCCGGTGCGGTGCGTTCGATTTGCCCCTATTTTGGGTCTTGGGCGGCGAAAGTAAACCATCAATGGCCCAGGGCCTTTCACCCAACCAGTCATCCTTCCCAAGGGCGTGCTTCCAGTACCCGCTCCAGCGCATCGCCAAAACGCCCGGCCCATTCCTCGGCGCCGGCCTGAAACTCGATCCGGTCCTGGCGAAACTCCACCCCGATCGAGATCAGCTTCAAAGGGGCGACGTGGTGATCGACGGTATAGCCCGCCGGATCGCTGCCGGAATAGGGCTGATTATCACCAACAGCAATCGCCGGATCGGTTGCCAACGCCTCGATCAACGGTCGCGCCAACCGCTGATCATCCTTCCAGAGAATACCGATATCCCACGGCCGGAACGCCCCGGCGATGATCGGCGTAAAGCTGTGCAAAGCGATGATCAGCGGCCCGGCGCCTGCATCCCTGGCCCGCATCGCCTGAATTCGCGCCCCGATGGCGCCGTGATAGGGGTGAAAGATCTCCTGCTCGCGGGCCCTGCGCTGGCCATCGGAAACCGCCGCGTTCGCCGGCACCACGGTTCCATCGGAGACCGACGGGATCGATCCAGCAGCGCCGGGATGGCGGTTACAGTCGATTACCAGACGCGAATAGTTGGAGACCACCAGCGGCGCATCGAACCGATCCGCCAAGATCTTGGCGGCCGCGTCGATCCCGATGTCATAGGCCGCGTGACGCCGCATCTCATGGGCCGGAACCCCAAGCCCGTCGAGCGCCGCCGGCACCGCGACCCCATTGTGATCAGAGGTGAACAGCACCGACGCCGCGCCGTCCGAATTACTTTCGGCATAAGGCGGCGGATCATCAGGCCCGAGTATAGGCATACGCTTGGCTCCGGGGCGGTCGCGAGAGTGATTTAAGGTTGGTCGAACCGGGGGGCGGTCCCCTGCCCGCTTACGCCGGCACCTTGGCTCCCAGGCCAAGCTGCGCCCGACGGCGAAGCCAGGGACTGGGACGATAGCGGTCGTCACCGGTGATCTCCTGCATCGTCGCCATGATCCGATAGGCCAGCGGCGGGCCTAGATCGTCGATGATCTCCAGCGGCCCCAACGGATAGTTCAGTCCGAGCCGCATGGCGAGATCGATATCGTCCGGCGTGGCCAGCTGAATCTGCGCCATTTCACAGCCCAGATTGCCGATCATCGCCCGCATCCGCTGAGCGATAAAGCCGGGCGAATCCTTGATCGCCACCACGGCGCGGCCATTCGCGGCGATACGGGCCGCGACCGCATCGCGCGCCGCCGGATCAGCGCCGGGCGGCGTCATGATGGTGGCCCGTTTGGAAAGATCGCCGGTCGGATCGATCGCCACCAGGCGGCGATAGTCGACACCGGTGCGCGCCGCGAAAGTTGAGCAATCCTCGCCATAAAGCGCCGCGACGATCGGGCTGACGCCGTCATCGGTTTCAGCCATTGCCGCTCCGGCGAGAAGGTCGGAGAAGATCTCCGCCGCCTCAGCGACGAACACCCTTTCGGCGGGCGCGGCGTCGGTCAGAAAATCCGGGCTTGGCGGATCAATAACCTTGCCGGCCTGGTCATAGCGGTAGTTGCCTTGTCCGGTCTTGCGGCCAAAGCGCCCTGCGTCATACAGCGACTTGTGGAACGGCACCGTGCGAATTCTCGGATCATAAGAGTTCTGCTGATGCATGATCAGCGAGGCCGGGTAGTTCACGTCAACGCCGGTCAGGTCCATCAACTCGAACGGCCCCATTCGAAAATGCGCGCAATCCCGCATCACCGCATCAACCTGGGCTTGCACCGCCACGCCCTCGTGCAGAATGTGCAGCGCCTCGGTGGTGAAAGCCCGCCCGCCGGTATTCACCAGAAAGCCGGGATGGTCGCGAACCACAACCGGGGTGCGCCCCATACGCTCGCCGAGCTTGGTTAGCCCGTCGATTACCCATTCCTCGGTGGAGGGGCCGCGGATGACCTCTACCAACCGCATCAGCGGCACCGGATTGAAGAAATGTAGCCCGGCGAACCGGGTCTGGTGGGCGCATTGCCGGCCAAGCGAGCTGATCGGCAAGGACGAGGTGTTGGACGCGATGATGCACTCAGCCGAGACGTGCTTTTCAAGCTCGCCATAAACCGCGTGCTTGACCTCGAGGTCCTCGAACACCGCCTCGATCACCGCATGGCACGGCGCGAAGGCGTCAAAACCCTCGGCGACCGTCAACTTCGATTTCATCGCCGCGACGGCGTCCGCCTCCAGACGGCCGCGTTCGGCCGACCGGTCCAGGCGTTCGAACACCTTGGCCGCCCCGGCGGCGGCGCCACCGGGTTGGGCGTCGATCAAGACCACCGCCATGCCGCCTTGCAACGACACTTGCACGATACCCTGGCCCATCGCCCCGGCACCGACCACGCCAACGATCAGATCGTCGCGTCCTGCGTCAAAGACCATGCGTCAGACCCGCTCAATGATCGTTGCCATGCCCTGGCCGACGCCAATGCACATGGTGCAGAGCGCGTAGCGACCGCCGGTTTCCTCGAGCTCCTGTGTCGCGGTCATGATCAGCCGCGCGCCGGACGCGCCGAGCGGGTGACCAAAAGCGATCGCGCCGCCATTCGGGTTCACCCGGGGATCGTCATCGCTCAGTCCAAGCTCACGCATGGTGGCCAGCGCCTGACTAGCGAAGGCCTCGTTCAGCTCAATCACGTCCATGTCGGCCATCGTCAGACCGGCCCGCTCCAGTACCTTTTGCGAGGCCGGCGCTGGGCCAATCCCCATGACCTTTGGCTCTACGCCGGCGGTGGCGCAGGCGACGATGCGGGCGCGGATTTTCAAGCCGTGTTTCTTCGCCGCCTCCTCGCTGGCGATGATCATCGCCGCCGAGCCGTCATTGACGCCGCTGGCGTTACCGGCGGTCACGCTGCCGCCTTCCTTACGGAACGGGGTCGGCAGTTTGGCAAGCGCTTCAATCGTCGTCTCGGGCCTTGGGTGTTCGTCGGTGTCGACCACGGTGACGGCGCCCTTGCGGCCCTTGATCTCGACCGCCACGATTTCCTTGGCCATGCGGCCACTGGCGATCGCCTTGCCGGCTTTTTGCTGACTGCGCAGCGCGAAGGCGTCCTGGTCGTCTCGGCGGACCTGATATTTTTCCGCAACATTCTCGCCGGTTTCCGGCATCGAATCAGAGCCGTATTGGGCTTCCATCTTCGGATTGATAAAACGCCAACCGATCGTCGTGTCATAGACCTCCGAGGTCCGGGCGAAGGCGGTCTCGGCCTTGGCCATCACGAAGGGCGCGCGGCTCATACTCTCGCTGCCGCCAGCGATGAACAGCGAGCCCTCGTTGGAACGGATCGCCCGTGCGGCGGCGTTTACCGCTTCCATGCCCGAGGCGCAAAGCCGGTTCACCGTGGCGCCCGGCACCTCCGGCGAAATCCCCGCCAACAGCAGCGCCATCCGCGCGACATTGCGATTATCCTCACCGGCCTGATTGACGCAGCCGTAATAGACGTCGTCGACCTGGCTCCAATCCATGTTCGGCGTCCGCTTCATCAGCTCGGCCAAGGGCAGCGCCGCGAGATCGTCGGCGCGAACTTTTGACAACGCGCCACCATAGCGGCCGATCGGCGTGCGAACCGCGTCACACACAAAAGCTTCGGTCATGTCACTCTCCCTGGGATATCAGCGTGGAACCGCCAGCGGCCCGAAAATTTAAGATTGAAGCGAACTTTACACAGCCCGCCAGAGCGGTCAAACACCACCCTGAGGGCTGCATAAAACATCAGATCAGTGAAGCGTCCCGCCCGCAGAGCCGGATGACCAACTGACCAAAAGGTCCGGCGGCCCGCA
>JAQBUJ010000153.1 GCA_027623845.1 Pseudomonadota bacterium | reverse complement strand
CCGTGGACCATAATGTCCATCGGAACCCGGGATTGGGCACATGGGTTCTGATCAATGGAAGGTGGTATAAATCAATTTGGATCTAGGCAAAATTCATCCACCAAAAATCCTCGATCTCGATCAAAGAACCACCGATCAACAGCGACGGCAAAGCGAGCCCGAGAAAAACCATGAACAAGACGTTAGCGTAATCACTCATATGCATGGAATTGTACCTGTAGAGAAACGTGCATCGAGCGCTTTGTGACATCACTCAAGCGCGCGCAACAGCCTGAGCTGCCCTAACAAAATGGTGCGCATGGCTCCCCAAGATGTTGCAGCGACGGCAACCTACCACGAGGAGATCGGCTGGGAAGCCACGGCGACTGAAAGGATAATTGACATAGAAAGGTTTGAAGTTCTTCACGCGGGTTCTTTGGAATTGGTCCGCCTGGGTCAAATTCGGACGAAATAAAGTATAGCGCGACGGCTGGTCTCACCGGCACCAAGCGTTAGATTGCATCCACTACCGCGCCAATTAGCGACTGCGCCAATTAACGACTGCGCCGATTACCGCCCGCGCCGGCGCTTGCCGCTTCGTCCCTGCTTCGATGGCGGTCGGCCTGACGGTGGTTGCACCGGAGCCTTGATGCGGATCACCGCGCCCTTGGCCAGCGGCTTGCCGTCCAGGGTCATCCCCAGATCCGCCGCTTCCAGGCGTTTGATCTCGTCGCGCAGTCGCGCCGCTTCCTCGAATTCGAGATCTGCGGCGGCGGTGCGCATGCGGGTCTCCAGCTCGGCGATGACGGTTTTGATGTCCTTGCCGACCAACTCGCCTTCGTCCTCGCCGGTATCGACGGTGACATGGTCGCCGCGTTCATAGACGCTTTCCAGAATGTCGCCGATGCTTTTGCGGACGCTTTCCGGGGTGATGCCGTGGGCCGTGTTATAGATCGTCTGGCGTTCGCGGCGTCGGTTGGTCTCGTCGATGGCGTATTGCAGACTGGCGGTCATCTTGTCGGCATAGAGCAACACCCGCCCGTCGATGTTGCGGGCGGCGCGGCCAATGGTCTGGACCAGCGAGGTCTTGGAGCGCAAAAAGCCCTCCTTATCGGCGTCGAGGATCGCCACCAGAGCGCATTCGGGGATATCGAGCCCCTCGCGCAGCAGGTTGATGCCGATCAGCACGTCGAACACCCCAAGCCTGAGGTCGCGGATGATCTCGATCCGCTCCAGGGTATCGACGTCGGAATGGATATAGCGGACCTTCACGCCGGCCTCGGACATATATTCGGTCAGCGCCTCGGCCATCCGTTTGGTCAGCGTGGTGATCAGCACCCGCTGGCCCTTGGTGGCGCAGTCCTGGCATTCGGCGATCACGTCGTCGACCTGGGTTTCGGTCGGGCGGATGATGCAGACCGGATCGATCAGGCCGGTCGGGCGGACCAGTTGCTCGGTAAAGACGCCGCCGGTGCGCTCCAGCTCCCAGGGGCCGGGGGTGGCCGAGACGAACACCGTCTGCGGCCGCATGTCTTCCCATTCCTCGAATTTCAGTGGCCGGTTGTCCATGCAGGACATCAGCCGGAAACCGAACTCCGACAGGGTGGATTTGCGCGCGAAGTCGCCTTTGTACATGGCGCCAAGCTGCGGCACCGTCACATGGCTTTCATCGACGATCAGCAGGGCGTTTTTCGGCAGATATTCGAACAGGGTCGGCGGCGCTTCACCGGCGGCTCGGCCCGAGAGATAACGCGAATAATTCTCGATCCCGGCGCAGGAACCGGTCGCCTCCATCATCTCCATGTCGAAGGTGGTGCGCTGCTCCAGCCGCTGCGCCTCCAGCAGTTTGCCGTGCTCGTGCAAATAGCTCAGCCGCTCTTTCAGCTCGACCTTGATCTGTTTGACCGCCTGGGTGAGCGTCGGCTTTGGGGTGACGTAATGCGAGTTGGCGAAGACCCGCACCTGATCCAGCTCGGCGGTCTTCTGGCCGGTCAGCGGATCAAACTCATGCACCGCCTCCAACTCGTCGCCGAAGAACGATAGCCGCCAGGCCCGATCCTCCAGATGCGCCGGAAAGATCTCCAGGCTATCGCCGCGCACCCGGAAGGCGCCGCGCTGAAAGGCCGTATCGTTGCGCCGGTATTGCAGCTCGATCAACTTGCGCATCAAGGTCTGGATATCCACCGTCTTGCCGACCTTCAGCACCACCGTCATCTTGCCGTAGGTCTCGACCGCGCCGATGCCGTAGATGCACGAGACCGAGGCGACGATGATCACGTCCTCGCGCTCCAGCAGGGCGCGGGTGGCGGCGTGGCGCATCCGGTCGATCTGCTCGTTGATCGAGGCTTCCTTCTCCACATAGGTATCGGTGCGCGGCACATAGGCCTCGGGCTGGTAGTAGTCGTAATAAGAGACGAAATACTCCACCGCGTTATTCGGAAAAAAGCTCTTCATCTCACCGTATAGCTGCGCCGCCAGGGTCTTGTTCGGCGCCAGCACCAGGGCCGGGCGCTGCACCTGTTCGATCACATGCGCCATGGTGAAGGTCTTGCCCGACCCGGTGACCCCGAGCAGCACCTGATCCCATTCATTGTCTTTCAGACCATTGGTCAACTCGACAATCGCCTGGGGCTGGTCGCCGGCGGGTTGAAAATCCGAAACCACTTCGAGCCGTTTACTGGCGTCCTGGGCGGCGATGTCGGATTTCAGATCCGGCGCCTCGGAGCCAACCAGCTTGGAGTAGTTGCGTTCCTGCCGGCGCGCCTGCGCCTCGGCCGCGCTATCGGCCCGGGTCATGGTTTGTGAGCTCATGGAGGAGAGTTTAGGCGCGCCGGCGAAGGGGGGGAAGAGGGAGTTGGCGTTGGTTCAAGAGAACGCAACAATTCCCTCGAAAAGCCGGGCCACGGCTTCGGCGCCGGGGTCGTTGTTGCCTCTTAGATTGGCTTCGGGAACATAGGCGGCCCGCCCGGCCTTGGCCTTGGTGATCAGGGCGGTCGCATCAGCGCCGGCTCGGGCGGCTTTGGCGGCGTCGTCCAGGCCTTTGGGCAGGACGGCCAGCGCCGGGGCCAGGGCGTCGATCATCGTTCGGTCGCCTTCATTGGCGCCGCCGACCTGCTTGATCCGGTCCAGGCCGCGATTGAGCGCGGCGACGATGGCCTCGCCTTTTACCGCGCCATCACCAGCGGCGGAGAAGAAGATCGCCAACAGCACGCCGGAGGAGCCGCCCATGGTCTGGCTCAGCTCAAGTCCGATGGCCCGGTACAGCGCCGGCAGATCGCCAAGCGGTAGGTGATCCAAGGCATCGATCAACGCCCGCGCCGCGCTGGCCAGGGTGGCGCCGGTGTCGCCATCACCGGATTTGGTGTCCAACGCATTCAGGTCGGCCTCGGCGGCGATCAGGATTTCGCAGCACTTAAGCAGAAAGGCCCGGCGCTCCGGATGCGTGGACGCGGCAGCGCGCCTGGGCGCCAGTCCCTCCGGCAGCGGCGATATCCGGGTTTGGTGGACCGGGACGGCTTGCGGCCAGGCCGAAGGCGCGACCGGCAGGGTCAGCGCCGCTTCGTCCTCCGGTGAAAGCGCCAGCACCGACACCGAAAAACCCCGCATGTCGAGCGAGGTCATCAGCGCCGCCGGGCCGATCACCCAGGCAAAGCGGTCGGCGATCGCGCTGTGCATCAGCGCTTTGGCCAGGATCGACATCTCCAGCGGCGTCGTCCCGCCGAGATTGTTGAGCAAGACGGCATGCGGGCCATCGCCCATGACCGGCGCCAGCCGTTCGGCGATCATTTGGGCGGCCTGTTCGGCGCCGGTGAAGGCCACCTGGCTCGCCCCCGGCTCACCGTGGATGCCGAGGCCGAGCTCGGCCATTCCGGCAGCGATCCGCCGCTCTTTCGGCGCTCCCGGCAGGGTGCCCGGCAGGGTGCAGGTGTCGAGCGACATGCCGATCGAGGCGACGCCTTTGATGACTCGTGCCGCCGCCGCCGTGACCGCGGCCAGATCCCGGCCCTGCTCGGCCAGCGCGCCGGCGATCTTATGGACGAACAAGGTGCCGGCCAGCCCGCGCGGCTGCGGCAAATCCGGCAAGGCGATATCGTCGTCGACCACCACCATCGACACTGTAAGGCCCATGGACCGGGCGCGCTCGGCGGCGAGGCCGAAATTCAACCGGTCGCCGGTGTAGTTCTTGACGATCAGCAAGCAGCCCGCTGGACCGGTCACCGCCAGGATACCGGCCAGCACGGCATCGACGGAAGGCGAGGCGAAAACCTCACCGCACACCGCCGCCGTCAGCAGACCGGCGCCGACCAGCGCCGCATGCGAGGGCTCGTGCCCCGATCCGCCGCCCGAGACCAGGGCCACCTTGGTGCGATCCCAATCGGCCCGAACCACCACCTTGATATGCGGATAGCCGTCGAGCCGGGCCAGCGCCCCACCCGAGGTCGCCAGCAACCCGTCGATCGCGTCGGTGACGATGGTTTCCTTGGCGTTGATGAACTGGCTCATCGGTGGACAGCCTCCGTTTTACTCTGTGGGCTTGTTACTCTGTGGGTTTGGCCGGCGACACTACGCCATGGTCTCGCGGAATTCAGAACAGCGCGCGGCTTATAAATCGGCCATAAACCCATAGGCCGGTCAGACAGATCGCGATAATGCTTTGGCAAAACGCGCTGACCCGGACCCGACGCAGCGCCAAGCCGATCATCACGATCAACGGCCCGCCGGCGTTTATCCAAAGCAAGGTATCGAGCCAGGGTTCCGATAACGGCCCCGGCCCGACGCTGGCCGACCTTCCGACCAGGGCCGACAGGGAGGCGGTGATGACCAGAAACATCGCCCCAAACGCGGTCACCAGGATCGAGGCGACGCGATATCCCGCCGGCGCCGCCATCACGCCAACCGATAGGCCCGGCGCGCGGTGCCGGCGAACAGCGCTGTCTTTTCCGCCGCCGAGGCGCCGGAGGCCAGTCGCTTGAAGCAATTCCACAGGGCGGCGTAGCCGATGCCCATCCCATCGACCGGGAAGTTGCTTTCGAACATGCAGCGCTCCGGACCGAACAGCTCGATCGTCGGCTCTATATAGGGGCGCCAATGATCGGCGAGTTCAGCCGATGTCAGCGGCCTCGGCGCGTTGTGGTAATCGAAGGAGGCCAGCCGCATCATCATCCCGCCGAGTTTTACCACCACGTTCGGGCAACGGGCCAGTTCGGTCATCGAGGCCAGCCATTCGGCGTGCACGTCGTCACTTCTACCGGCATAGGGACCATAGCCGAGCGGCATGCCGGTGTGGTTGAGGATGATATTGGCCTCCGGCGCGGACCGGGCCAGATCGGTTACATCGCCAAGCTGTGGGTGAAAGCACAGGGCGTCCAGAGCCAGGTCGCGGGCGGTCAGACAGGCCAGGCCGGCGCGGAAATCATCCTGCAGATAGAGGCCAAAGCCGGACGCGGCGTGGTTGTTGCCGATGATCGGGTCGGCATCCCAGCCGGCGCCATGGCGGATGCCGCGAAACCGGCCGCCGCCGGCCACCTGCATCGCCTCTAATATCGGATCGACCGCCGCGCCCAGGGCAAGGTCGGCGAGGCCGACGATCCCGGCGCCGGCGCGGATCGGGCCATAGCCGCCGCTCTCGCACATCGCGGCGATGCCGGCGACGAACTCCACCTCGCCGACGGCGCGCAGATCCTCGGGGCCGTCGGCGCGGAACATCGACTGGCACTCGATAAACACCGTGGCCTCGACATTGTGGCCGGTATTGGTATCGCCGAGAAACTCATGCAGCAGATAGCGGTGCCGCTCGCCGTCCCAGAAGTGATGATGCGGATCGACGATCGCCAGTGCAGGCTCAAGGATCTCCTCCGGCTCCGCCTTGGCCAGCCATTCCTGGTCCGGGGCGAAGATGCGTCCAAAGGGGCTGGGTTTTTTGCTGGAGGCCTCGGGCTTCTCGTTTGCAGCCATGCTGGTTCTCCCCGTGATCCGGATAAATCACAACCGTGACTCGATTGGGCAAGCCTAGATCCCCTAAGGTGCAGGCGACGAGTTTATTCGTGATCGCCTATCGGATCAGATCTGCCGGTCACGCCAGACCCACGCCAGACCCACGCCCGGCTTACGCCAGCCTCAGGAGAGTTCCGATGAGCAATACAGCCGTTATTACCGGCGCCGCCTCCGGCATCGGCCTTGAGGCCTCGCGGGATCTGCTGGCGCGGGGCTGGACCGTCTATGGCCTTGATCTCGGCGAGCCGGCGGTCGCCGCCGCGGGCGAGACCCTGGCCAGCAAGAATTTCCACCCCATGGCCTGCGACGTGCGCTCGGCCGAGGCGGTGGCCGGGTCGATGGCGGCGATCCGCGCCAAGGCCGGCTCGGTCAACGCTTTGATCTGTAGCGCCGGGGTGCTGCGTCTGGGGCCGCTGTCGGAGATGTCGGTCGAGGATTATGACCTGGTGTTCAACGTCAATGTGCGCGGCTTGTGGCTGGCCACCCGTGAGGCGATGCCGATGCTGCGCCAGGCGGCGGATGCCGGAGAGCTGGCGCGGATCATCCTGATGTCCTCGGTCTCGGCCCTGCGTCCGAAGATCGACAGCGGCGCTTATTCGGCCTCCAAGGCGGCGGTCAGCCAGCTTACCCGTGTGCTGGCGGTGGAATGCGCCGGCCATGGCATCCTGGTCAATGCGCTGGCGCCGGGCACCGTCGATACGCCGATGGTCAATGACAAGAACAAACCGGAGGCCCGAGGCAATTGGCGACCCTCCGGCCCGTCGCCGATCGGCCGGATCGCCGAGCCGAGCGACATTGTCAAAGTGATGCGGTTTTTGCTCAGCGAGGATGCCGGCTACGTCACCGGGGCGACGATCCCGGTCGATGGCGGCACCCAGGCAGCCTTCGTGCCGCCCCGCTAGAGCCTCGGGTAAGGCTCCCGGCTAGGGAGCGCGCACGGTTGTTGGGTTTTTTTCGACGCCCGGATCGATCTTGCGTAACAGGAACATAACGCCGCCCCTCCCCAGCGCCGATCGTGTAGGATTGCGCGGGTCCAACCGGAAGAGAACCGCCATGCGCCTCGACGATCAAGTTACCGTCACCTGCACCGATACCGACAAGGCGATGCCCGGCACCGTGGTGCGGATGC
>JAQBUJ010000152.1 GCA_027623845.1 Pseudomonadota bacterium | reverse complement strand
CCGCTTTCAATGATTGATAGTGGCTGGCGTCGGCGATCGCCACGAAGCCCGGCCGTAGCCGTCGCGCCTGATCCGCCAGCAGCGTCCAGTTGGCCCCGCCGGTCAGCGCCTCGACATGGAATCGGTCGGGATCGCTCTCCAGCAGTTCGAGTGTCGTGCAGCCAACCGAACCGGTCGAACCGAGCACCGTAACGGTCTTCATCGCTGCTGCCGCCATTCTTCCAATTTTCCCGACCTCATCCCGACTGTTCGGGTCAGGGAACCCAAGTTACCACAAAAGCGGCGTTTGTCCTGAAACCAGGACGACGACCGAAGTGACCAAGATCACAATCAAATGCCCATCCAACCGATCCAGCACACCGCCATGGCCCGGGATCAGTCCGCCGGAATCCTTGACCCCGAATTTTCGCTTAAGTAGGGATTCCAGAAGATCGCCGATCTGCGCGGTGATGGCGACCAGAGGGCCAAGCCCTGCAAGCACCATCGAATCCGCCTCGGCGATCACAATGCCGCCGCCCCAACCGACGCCGGCGCTCGCCGCCATTCCCCCGATCAGGCCGGCCCAGGTCTTGTTCGGGCTGATCCGCGGCGCCAGCCGGGCGCCACCGATCCGTTTGCCCGCGATATAAGCCCCAATATCGGTGGCCACGACGGCTGCGATCAGCCAAGCCATCAATGCCAACCCAAGCGGTTCGCCGGCCCGTAGCCACAATGCGGCAAGACAGGGCACGCAAGCGACCACGCAGCCGGCGATGATCCAGCCCCAGCGACGCTCCACCCGCACGACCGTCCCCACCATCACGATGGCCAATGCCGCCACGGCCAGATACGCAACCACCGACGGCGTGGCTATTGCCGATGCGCCAACCACCACGGCACATCCCGCCGCCGCCAAGCCGGCGACCATTCGATTGTCGTTTTGGCTGACGATGCGCGTCCATTCCCAGGCCATGCAGCCAGCGATCAAGGCGACCAGGCCGGCGAAATACCAGCCGCCCAGCACCAACAACGTCGCTGCCGGCGGCAAAATGACCACGGATGACATGATGCGAAGCGCGAGATTTCGCGGCAATCCCAAAATCAGACCACGCGTTGATGAGACCGCCGAATTACCGTCGCGCATGCTTAGACCGTTGAGCCATAGCGGCGGCTACGCCGGCTGAACTCAGCGATCGCGTCGTTAAGCTGATCGCGGGAGAAATCCGGCCAGAGCACATCAACGAAGACAAACTCCGAATAGGCGCATTCCCAAAGCATGAAATTCGATATCCGCTTCTCGCCCGATGTTCGGATCAGCAGGTCAGGGTCGGGAATTCCCACCGTCTCCAACTGCGACTGAAACAAATCCTCGCCAATCGTTTCCGGGTCCAGCGCCCCGCAGCGGGCCTGCTCGGCCAGCCGGCGCGCCGCCAAGGCGATCGCCCGGCGCCCCCCATAACTCAGCGCCAGCGTGAGGTTCAGGGTCACATTGTTTTCGGTCAGTTTTTCCGATTGCTCGATCAGCGAAACAATGTCGCCGTCCAGCCGCTCGCGCTCTCCAATCACCCGGACCCGCACGCCCTGGGCATGCAATTCGGCGATTTCCTTGGAAAGATATCGGCGCAACAGCCCCATGAGATCCGAAACCTCGCCCATCGGGCGGTTCCAGTTCTCCGAGGAAAATCCAAACAGGGTGAGGTATTCGACACCAAAATCTATCGCGTTTTCGACCGTCTTGCGGACGGTTTCAGCGCCATATTTATGCCCGATCGCACGCGGTAATCCACGGGCTCTCGCCCAACGCCCGTTGCCGTCCATAATGATCGCGACGTGACGGGGAACCGTCGGCGATCCATGTGCGATTTGCGGATCCATGTATCAGACTTGCATGATCTCCGATTCTTTGGCGCTGAACGCCTCGTCGATCTTGCCGACATGCGCATCGGTCAGGGATTGAATTTCTTCTTCGTAGAGATGGCGATCGTCCTGACTGATTTCGCTGTCCTTCTCCATCTTCTTCAACGAATCCATGCCATCACGGCGCACATTGCGCACCGCAATGCGGGCGCCTTCGGCATATTTCGCCGCGACCTTGGAGAGTTCCCTGCGCCGATCCTCGCTGAGGTCGGGAAGGGGAATGCGCAACAACTGGCCATCGACCTGAGGGTTTAGACCGAGATCAGATTCCCGGATCGCCTTTTCGGTGGCCTTGGCGTTGTCCTTGTCCCAGACCTGGACCGCCAACATCCTGGGCTCCGGGATGCTGATCGTGGCGACTTGGTTGATCGGCATCGACGCGCCGTAGGCGTCCACCATGATCGACTCCAAAAGTTGAGTCGAGGCGCGCCCGGTCCGCAATCCCATGAATTCCTTGTGCAGCACGACAATCGCGCCGTCCATCCTACGCTCTATGTCATCTAAGTCCGGGTCAGCCATCCGACGCCTCTTCGGTGATGATCGTAAATCGACCGCCTCCGCGAATGACGTCTGCGAAAGCGCCGGCATTGTGTATCGAAAACACCAAAATCGGAATGCCATTCTCGCGCGCCAACGAGATCGCCGATGCATCCATGACCTTAAGGTCCCGCGAGAGAACATCCATGTAGCTCAAACGATCGAAACGCAGGGCGTTGGGAACCACCGCCGGATCTGCGTCATAGACCCCATCGACCTTAGTCGCCTTCAACAAGGCGTCACAGCCCATCTCGGTGGCCCGCAAAGCCGCTGCCGTATCGGTCGTGAAGAAGGGATTGCCGGTGCCGGCGGCAAAAATCACCACCCGCTTCTTTTCCATGTGCCGGACGGCGCGACGGCGAATATAGGGCTCGCAAACCGCCGAGATCGGCAGTGCCGACTGCACCCGGGTCTGAATTCCCAGGCCCTCGAGCGCGCTTTGCATGGCCAGGGCGTTCATCACCGTGGCCAGCATTCCCATATAGTCCGCCGTGGCGCGTTCCATACCGCCAGCCGCGACCGACACGCCGCGAAAGATGTTGCCGCCGCCGATAACAACACAAACCTCGACGCCAGACGCGACGACCGCCGCGATTTCATCGGCGACCCGGGCGACCACTTCGGGATCCAATCCGAATCCCTGCTCGCCCATCAGCGCTTCGCCGGAAATTTTCAGCAGGACCCGCCGATAGCCCGGGTCGGGACGCCAAGGATCCGGAGCCCCGGGGCCAGCGCTCGGGGGGCCAGCGCTCGGGGGGCCGGCATTCATCGGGTCGGTTTGGTTCTCTTCCGTCACGCCGACTCCTCTATTTTGGCTCCGATGATATTATTGAATGGCCCGGTCGATCAATTCCCAAGCTGCGCCGCGACCTCGGCGGCGAAATCCTTTTCCTCGCGCTCGATACCCTCACCAAGGGTGAAGCGCTCAAAACCAACCAACTCGATCGGTGTGCCGGCCTGCGTGGCCGCGTTCTCGATGACCGTGGCGACCTTGGTCTCGTTATCGACCACGAAGGTCTGCTCCAGCAGGACGACTTCCTGATAGAACTTGCGCAAACGGCCCTCGACCATCTTTTCGATGATGTTGTCGGGACGGCCCGACGCCTTGGCCTGATCGGTCAGGATGGTCTTCTCGCGCTCGACCGTCACCGGGTCGAGATCGTCAACGCTCATGCTCTGCGGCGCGGTGGCGGCGACATGCATCGCCAATTGCTTGCCGAGCCCCTCAAGGACAGCCGCATCGGCGCTGGACTTAAGCGCCACCAGCACGCCGATCTTGCCGATACCCGGCACAACAGCGTTATGCATGTAAGGCACCACGACGCCGCCCTCGACATTTAGGCGGATCGCACGGCGCACCGACATGTTCTCGCCAATGGTGGCGATGTTATGGATCAGCTGCTCATCGACCGTGCGATCGCTGCCCGGGTAAGGCTTGGCTTTCATCGCGTCCAGGTCGTTCCCGGTTTCCAGCGCCATGGAGGCGAGACTCGCCGCAAAGCTCTGAAATTCTTCATTGCGGGCAACGAAATCGGTTTCGGAGTTAACTTCAACCATCGCGCCTGAACCGCCCGAGGTCACCACGGCCACCACGCCCTCGGCAGCAACCCGGCCGGCTTTCTTGGCGGCGGCGGAAAGGCCTTTCTTGCGTAGCCAGTCTACCGCTGCCTCGATATCACCCTCGGTTTCGCCAAGCGCTTTCTTGCAGTCCATCATGCCCGCGCCGGTCTTCTCGCGCAGGGCCTTCACCATCTGAGCTGTAACAGCAGCCATTGTATCCCTCGTTTTTTCTCAGCGCGCCGGCACGTCATCTCGGCAAGTCCGGCGCGGCGGTTCCACGAACCGAGGTCAAGGCTCGGTTCTTCCTATAAAGCGGCGGCGGCTTGATCCAGCCGCCGCCCAATTTAGTCACGTCATCCGACCGTCAACCCCTGCGGGTTTCAGCCCGGCGGCCCAATTCAGGCCGGCGTGCTCTCGCTGGCCTTATCGTCCACAACCGGAGCGACAGCTTCGGCCGGAGTTGCTTCGGCAGGCGCGGCGACAGCCTCGACAGGGGCGGCAACGGCTTCACTGGGTGCTGCCGGCTCGACAATTTCCAGCGCCGGCTCGATCGGCACCTCGACCGATGCACCGATATCGGTGCCCGTGGCGACCATCTCGGCCTGCAGACCGGTCAGCACCGCATTGCCGATCAGATCGCAATAAAGCGCGATCGCCCGCATCGCATCGTCGTTTCCGGGAACCGGATACTCGATGCCGTCGGGGTTGCTATTACTATCAAGGACAGCAACGACGGGTATGCCCAGCTTGTTCGCTTCCTGGATCGCCAACTGCTCTTTGTTGGTGTCGATGACGAACAGGATGTCAGGCAGCCCGCCCATCTCCTTGATGCCGCCCAGCGCCCGCTCAAGCTTGTCGCGTTCGCGCGTCAGGTTCAGCAATTCCTTTTTGGTCAGCCCCTGGGTCTCGCCGCCCAGTTGCTCGTCCAGATCCTTCAACCGCTTGATCGAGTTGGAAATCGTCTTCCAGTTGGTCAGCATGCCGCCGAGCCAACGGTGATTGACGAAATACTGGCCGGTCTTGCGGGCCGTATCGGCGATGTTCTCTGCCGCTTGGCGCTTGGTGCCGACCATCAACACGCGGCCACCGGAAGCGGTAACCTCGCGCACGGCATTCAGCGCCCGATGCAACAGCGGCACCGACTGGCGTAGATCAATGATGTGGGTGTTATTGCGTTCCCCGTAAATATACGGGCTCATCTTTGGGTTCCAGCGACGGGTGTGGTGGCCGAAATGGACACCGGCCTCAAGCAGCTGGCGCATGGTGAACGACATCGCAACAGACATTCTTTACTTCTCCGGTTATGCCTCCACGAGCGCCGCCCTTCGCACCTGCGTTGGGCACCGGAGCGCGGGCATCCAAGGCTCTGGACGTCAGCGCATGCTCGTGTGCGTGATTTACGGGGCGGTAGATACTGCCGGACCCGCTTGAATGCAAGAGCAGAGTTGGCTTTATTCCGCCGCCAACGATCCTTCCCCGCCTGTCCCGGCCTCCACCACGCCGACCATGGCGTCGCGACCAACCAGAGAAACCAACGCCTCCTCGCTCAATCCATCGGTTCCCGCAGGCCGCATCGGCAGCACCATATAGCGCATATCAGCGGTTGAATCATGCACCCGAACCTCGCGAGCCGCGCTGATTTCGGTACCGAATTCGCGTAAAACCGTTCGCGGTTCACGCACCACCCGGGAACGGTAGGCGCGGCTCTTGTACCAATCCGGCGGTATCCCCAAGATCCAGCGCGGGTAACAGGAACACAACGTACAGACGACGACGTTGTGCACCTCAGGCGTATTTTCCAGCACGATCAGATGCATTGGGCCAATATCGTGGCCGATCTCGGCGATCGCCTGCTTCGGGCTGTCGAGTAACCGCTGCTTGAACGCCGGGTCGACCCAGGCGCGGGCGACGATTCGCGCGCCATTGGCCGGGGTCCGCTCATCCATCGCCTCAATCTGACGATGCACCTGCTCAGCGGTGATTAGTCCTTTCTCAATCAGCAATTCGCGCACCGCCGATTCCATGACCTTGTAATAGGTCAGCGAGTCGTCCTGGTCCGGTCGGTTCGGGTGCTGATGGTTTGGATCATAGGGATGCATGTGGTCGTGGTCGTGATGATGATCATGGTCGTGGCCATGCTCATGCCCGTGTGGCTCATTCGGACCCGATGTGCTGCTCATGCCGCGCGCTCCTGTTCGACAGGCTCCAGCCAAAACTCATAGATTTCGATCTCGATGCGATCTTCGGCGCCGCCCTGATAACCGTCCCAGACGTCGGTTTGGTGGAACCGAATGCGATACAGGATCGGTTTCGAACCATAGCGACGGCCAAACGCCAATTCCTCGGGGTTACCGAATGCGCCGCAGACCCTCTCGACGGTTCCGACACAGCCGCGAATGTAATAGGGCGTGCGCACATGGGTCGGCGGCGTCGGCGGAAAGGCCGCGCGGACCCGAACCTTCTCACCAACGGAAAAACGCGCCATCAGCCCGCCTCCCCCTGGTTCAGCTCACTGCCACTCTTACTCTCGCTCTCACTCCCGGCGGCGCCCAAGCCCCGCGCCTCGATCGCCGCCATTCTGGCGCCGAGTTCATCGGCGGAAATGACCCCGGCATCCAACAGGGTGTTGGCGACCGACGCGATCCAACGTTCGTAATAGCTCATCCGCTCATAGGCATCGGGCGGCAATCCCTCGATACCCTTGCGTAATTGGTCGACGGTCATGATCTGCAGCTTGTTGGTCAACAGCATCATCATCGCGTCGACACGCTTTTCCCAGAGCGCGTAATCGTGCTCGTCCCGGTCGATCTCGCCAGCGTCGAGACCGCCCATGTCATGATGGCCACGGGCCGTGAAGTTCCTATCCATGGCAAGCATGATGCCACCGGTCGCCGTGCTTGTCACCGGGTCTGCGACACCGATCAAAATCGCCGCGTCAATCGCCGCGTCAATCGTCCGGGCAAAGCCACCGAAAAGCCCCCGCAGAATCGATATGGCCAAATCGCACTGGCTACCGCCCGGCGCGGTTCCGTATATTCAGGGTTTCTTTACCGATCTGATTTTAACCCCCGGCATGTGCCGGTTCGAGAGACAACCATCGCTTGGCGAGCCGGCACGGTT
>JAQBUJ010000151.1 GCA_027623845.1 Pseudomonadota bacterium | reverse complement strand
GCGATGTGGTGCTTGGATTCAGCACCGTCCACCGGGAATGCCTTGAGGCTGGCCGACCGATCGAGAATCACCTCCAGCATCTGGTGGTGCACGGGTGCCTGCACCTGCTTGGTTTCGACCACGAGAGCGATGCCGAAGCCGCCGAAATGGAAATGTTGGAGACTGAGATACTCGCCGGTCTGGGGGTTCCCAACCCCTATGCCGTTGACCCTCAGGAGGCCGCGCCATGACCAGCGACGACGCCTCCGGGCCGGCGCGTCAAGCGGCCTCGACCCGGCGCGAGGGAACCGCGTCCAACGGGCAGCGCCATTCGAGCGATAGCGGAAAATCGGGCGCCGATGATTCGGTCGGATTGGCGAGTGTCGCGAAACGTATGCTGCGGGGCATCGGTTTGGTGCCGAATGGCCATACCGTGCGAGACACGCTTGAGGAATTGATCGAGGACGCCGATACCAGAAAGGTCGAAATCGATGGCCATGAGAGGACGTTGATTCGTAACGTGCTTGGCCTGCGTGACATCTCTGCGCGCGACGTGATGGTTCCAAGGGCGGACATCGTCGCGATCGAGGTCGACACGCCGATCTCCGAGGTCGCTTCGCAAATGGTTGAGGCGGCGCATTCCAGACTGCCGGTGTATCGTGAGACCTTGGATGACGCCATCGGTATGGTTCATATCAAGGACGTTCTAGCGCATCTTGATTCGGCCAAACCGGCGACCCTGTCGGATTTGATCCGTGAAGCTCTGTTCGTCTCGCCCACCATTCACGCCCTCGATCTGTTACAGGAAATGCGCTTGAACCGTCGCCATTTAGCCCTCGTCGTTGACGAGTTTGGTGGGATTGATGGGTTGATCACCATTGAGGATCTGGTCGAGGAAATCGTCGGCGAGATCATTGATGAGCACGACGTGGAGGAAGGCCCGAAAATCCTGACTGAGATCGACGGCACGGCGGTGGCGGATGCGCGAGCGACGATTGAGGAGCTGGAGGCGCATTTCGGAACGGTTCTAACTGATGCCGAACGCGAGGAGGTCGACACGCTGGCCGGTCTTATTTTCGGCGTGACCGGACGCATCGCCAAGCGGGGTGAGATCATACGACATGAAAGCGGCCTGGAATTCGAAGTCATAGATGCCGACCCGCGCCGCCTGAAATCGGTTCGGGTTCGCCGGCTGCCGGAACCGGCGGATGACGGTGCCCGCTGATCCACCTCTGAGCCCGGTCGCCAAACCACCGCTTGTCGATCGGACCGGGATCGGCGGGCGGATGACCAAACTTGCCGGCGCATTTGCTGGTGCGGCTGGCTGGCGTGGAGCACTGCTGACGGTTGCATTGGGCGCCGTCGCGGCGAGCGCGCTACCGCCCGTTTACATCCTGCCGGCGCTCTTGACCTTCGCCGCCCTGGCTTGGCGGCTTGAGGGCGATATCAGCCCACTCCGTTCGGCATGGACAGGCTGGCTTTTCGGCTTCGGCTACCATGTCTTGGGTCTCTATTGGATTTCCAACGCATTGTTGGTCGAAAGCGATCGTTTCGCCGTGTTCGTCCCGCTCGCGGCCATCGGGCTGCCGATGCTGCTGGCCCTGTTTCCAGCCGTGATGATGGGCCTCGTGCCGTTGATCAGCAGACCCGGGTGGTCCCGGGCGCTCGCGGTTGCCGGCCTCTGGAGCGTGGCGGAATATGCCCGCGGCCATCTGTTCACCGGATTTCCCTGGAACCTCCCCGCCTATACGGTCTCGTTTTCCGACGCCTTGAGTCAGTCTGCGTCCTGGCTTGGCGCCTATGGTTTGACCCTTGTGCTACTGACAGCGGCGGTCGGTCCGGCCATCGCCTTGGGACCGAACCGTCCCTGCCGCCGGCTCACCGGTACGATCGCGGGTCTGAGCCTCGCCATCGTCTTGTTGTTATGGGGCGCCGGCGCCGCGCGCTTATCGGGCGCCAACTTAACGCCGCATTCGGTTATCGGCCCCGGTTCCAGCACCGACTCAAACATCGCCAAGCCGGTGGTGATCCGTCTGGTTCAGGGGAATATCCCACAGAAGGACAAATGGAAGCCGGCGCTTCGCAACCGCCATCTCTCCCACTATCTGACGCTGAGCCGGCAAAGTGTCCCCACCACCAAGGCCGCCGACCTCCCGAGCGGCGCAACCCCCACCGTGATCATTTGGCCGGAGACCGCCGTGCCCGGTTTTCTCGGCCAAAGCCCGGCGCTTCGCCAGTCCCTTGCCGATGCGGCGCCGGCCGGGGGCGCTCTGGTTACCGGGGCCCCTTCGATTGTGAATTCCACGCCGCGCCGTATCTACAATTCGCTGATTGCACTTGGTCCGGACGCCAAGGTTCATGCCCGATACGATAAAACCCATCTCGTCCCCTTCGGCGAGTATGTGCCGTTGCGCGCGTGGTTACCGTTACCGCGGGTGGCGCAGTCATTTGCTGACTTCACCCCCGGTCCCGGTCGCCGGTCGATCCTCATCGATGGCCTGGGTTTGATCAGCCCGTTGATCTGTTACGAAATCATCTTTCCCAACCAGGTGACCGGCGTCGGCGAACGGCCCAAGGCGCTACTGAACCTGACCAATGACGCCTGGTACGGTCGCAGTTCCGGCCCTTACCAACATCTGGCGATCTCCAGAATGCGGGCGATCGAGGAAGGCATCCCGTTGATCCGCGTCGCCAATACCGGCATATCCGGCATCTATGACGCCTACGGTCGCGCGACGGTTCAAATTGGCCTTGACGAAACAGGAGTCGCCGACGGGTTTTTACCTCCATCAACAAAGTCACCAACATTCTACGGTCGATTTGGAGACCAATTATATTGTTTATTATTTATAATTTTGTGTGCTGGTGTGTTTGTCGCGAGAATATTTTCTCGAAAATAAATTTTACACATCGAGGCTGTGAAATTTAGTTGACCGCATACGATGGTATGGTAAAAATCATCCGTTCATGGAACGACGGATTAGGTCAGGAAACAACCATGGCTTTTGTCGCCAAGCCGCGACGACCATCAAGCCGCATGGCGAGTGTGGGGAAGCCCAACCCAATCGACGTTCATGTCGGCATGCGGGTCCGCCTTCGCCGCACTCTGTTGGGAATGAGCCAGGAAAAACTCGGCGACGCCCTCGGCCTGACCTTTCAACAGGTGCAGAAGTACGAACGTGGCGCCAACCGGATCGGCGCCAGCCGGTTATTCGATCTCAGTCGCGTGCTAGAGGTGCCGGTCGCTTATTTCTACGATGCGATGGACGACGACGTTCGTGAGCAATCGCCGGGCCAGCTCCACGCCCGCAACCAAGAACCCGTTCTCTATGAGACGGATCCCGACCTGCTGACCCGACGCGAATCAATTCAACTGGTCTGGTTTTATTATCAGATTACCGACGAGGCTGCCCGCAGAAGCCTGTTCGATCTCGCCAGCAGTCTGGCGAAAGGCTATTCCGGCAAGGAATGATATTCGGCCAAGTCCGGGGGGCAGGTCCGGGGGCAGGCGCACCAACAACCTGTTTTCACTTGACCCTGCCAGTCAAAAACGGCAATGACAGCCCACCTCACGATGGCCATCGTAGCCGGCTGAGATTTGCGGATAAAGCGGTCAAATGGTTTCGACCTTTGGCTTGTTGAGTGAACAACGAATAAGTTGAACGGAGGCGCGGTGTGGCCCAAGGTAATTATGTTTTCACGAGCGAGTCCGTTTCCGAAGGTCATCCGGATAAAATCTGCGATCGGATCTCCGATACCGTCGTGGATCTTTATCTCGGCGCCGACCCCCTCAGCCGGGTCGCCTGCGAGACCCTTTCGACCACCAACCGTATTATCCTGGCCGGCGAGGTGCGTGGTTCTTCCAGCGTCACCCATGCCGTGATTGAGGACGCCATCCGGGCTGCAGTACGAGAGATCGGTTACGAGCAGGAAGGCTTCCATTGGCGTAACGCCGAGATAACCAACCTGTTGCACGAGCAATCCAGCGATATCGCCGTCGGCGTCGACGCAGCTGGAAACAAGGACGAGGGCGCCGGCGACCAGGGCATCATGTTCGGCCATGCCTGCCGTGAGACCGCCGCCCTGATGCCGGCCCCGATCCATTATTCCCATGCCATTTTGCGCGATATGGCCGAAGCCCGGCGCGGCGGCAAAGTTAAAGGCCTGGGTCCGGATTCCAAAAGCCAGATCAGCCTGCAATATGAAAACGGCAAGCCGGTCCGTGCGACATCGGTGGTGATCTCGACACAGCATGATGACGGCCTTGATCAAAACGAGATCCGCGAGATCGTTCGGCCCTTCGTCGAGAAGGCCCTGCCCGCCGGCTGGATGTGTCCGGAGGAGGAGTTTTACGTCAATCCAACCGGTCGCTTCGTCATCGGCGGACCGGACGGCGATGCCGGCCTGACCGGTCGCAAGATTATCGTTGATACCTATGGCGGCGCGGCGCCGCATGGCGGCGGTGCTTTTTCCGGCAAAGACCCCACAAAAGTCGACCGCTCTGCCGCCTATGCGGCCCGATGGGTGGCTAAGAATGTTGTGGCCGCAGAGCTTGCCGAGAAATGCACGATCCAAGTTTCCTATGCGATTGGCGTCGCCAAACCGTTATCAATCTACGTGAACACCTATGGCACGGGACGGGTATCGGAGGAGAAACTCGGCGCGCACCTGCAGTCGGTCGTCGACCTCTCGCCCCGGGCGATCCGCGAACGGCTTGGCCTGAGCGCGCCGATCTATGCTCGCACCGCGGCCTATGGCCATTTCGGACGTGAACCCGATGCCGATGGCGGTTTCTCCTGGGAGAAACTTGATCTGGTCGATGATCTCAAGGGCCTGAAAGCCTGACCGGTCGCGAGGCGTGCCGATTGAACAATCCCGACTCTGATCAGTTAACCGCCAGGCGAACAATCTTTCGCGGTCGCCGCCATGGTCGCAAGCTGCGCGCAAGCATGCAGTCGCTAATGCGCGACCTACTGCCGGCGCTGCTGATTGCGTCCGATGGTTCCGAATGCCCGCATAGCCCGGAAAGTAACGCCGGACAAATCGAACCGTCGAGCCTGTTCGCCGCGCCGATGCGGGAGATCTGGTTGGAAATCGGCTTCGGCGCCGGCGAGCATTTGGCCTGGCAGGCTGAGAATAATCCCGATGTCGGCTTGATCGGTTGCGAGCCCTATATAAACGGCGTCGCCAGCTTGCTCCGGCATGCCTCGGACAGAGACTTGTCGAACATCCGTATTTTGCCGGACGACGTGCGGCCGTTTCTCGAACGACTGCCCGATGCCTGCCTGACACGGTTGTTCGTGCTGTTCCCGGACCCGTGGCCGAAACGCCGTCACCAGGAGCGGCGGATCGTGCAATGGGAAACGCTCGCCACGTTCAGCCGACTGCTAAAACCGGGCGGCGAACTCAGATTGGCGACGGACGACCCGCAGTATCAGCGCTGGATGTTGATCCGCGCGACCGGGCGCAGCGACCTCATCTGGCTGGCGCAACGACCGGGGGACTGGAAGGTTCGGCCCGACGATTGGCCCGAGACCCGCTATGAGGCCAAGGCGATTAAAGAGGGACGGTCTCCAGCGTTCTTGCGTTTTCGAAAGGCCGCCTGATCGCTCAGCGGCCCGCCAACAACCCGCCCGCAAGCAGGCGGCAGACAGGTCCGGGACAGGTTGGGCTGAAATCAATCCAGGCGAGCCTCGGACTTGCCGTTGGCGGCGGCTATGGCTGGTTCGCGGGAGCGGCGAGTTTGGGTCCATGTCGCAGCCGACCTAGTTTGCGAAAAATGCCTTGAATGGTCTTCGGTTTCAAGTATAGTCCCGACCTCTTTTCCATCAGATTGCGGACTATGGTTGGTGGGCCAATGGCCCACTTTTTTTGTTTGTGATCTGGTCATAAGTTTTGCAGACCCGTAAGGCGGTAATCGCTGCTGGACCGGACCGAATGAGCGTGGTGAATGTCGGACCAGATAAGTAACAGGATCGCAGAAATCATCGGGCCATCCGTTAGCGCGATGGGGTATGATCTGGTGCGCGCGACTTTAACTGGCACCCGCCAGCGCACTCTACAGGTCATGGTCGAACGCACGGATCGGGCCGAAATGAACGTTGACGACTGCGCCAATGTTAGCCGAGCTGTTTCGGCGCTGCTCGATGTCGAGGACCCGATCACGGAAGACTACAATCTGGAGGTCAGTTCTCCAGGCATCGACCGCCCGCTGGTCCGTCTTGATGATTATCGGCGGTTTTCCGGGTTCGAAGCGAAGATCGAGTTGCAGCAACTCGTGGACGGCCGCAAAAGAGTTCGCGGAACGCTGCAGGGGGTCGGCGACGGAGACGTCGTAACGATCGATTCGAAGGGGGAGGGGATTTCGGTCCCCTACTCGGATATCAAGACCGCTAAACTGGTTCTGACAGATGATCTGATCGAAGCCAGTCTTGCGGGCAAGCTATAGACGCAACGAACGAAGCGAGCCAAACCGTGGCCATGGAAACAGCAACCTTCCCCAAAATCGAACTGATTCAGGTCGCCGATGTCGTCGCGCGCGAAAAAGGTATCGAGCGTGACGAGGTCCTGGAAGCCATGGAACAGGCGATCCAGAAAGCGGGCCGGTCAAAATACGGCCAAGAGCATGACATCAGGGCGACGATCGACCGGTTGACCGGCGAGATCAGACTGGTTCGCTGCACCGAAGTCGTTGAAGTCGTCGAGGACGACATCACGCAGATCACCCTTGAGGAGGCGAACAAACAAGACGCAGCCCTCTCGGTCGGCGATCTGATCATCGATCCCCTCCCGCCGATCGACTTTGGCCGCATCGCCGCGCAAACCGCCAAGCAGGTGATTGTCCAGAAAGTGCGCGAGGCTGAGCGGTCACGCCAGTTCGGCGAGTTCAAGGATCGGATTGGCGAAATCGTCAACGGCATCGTCAAACGGGTCGAGTTTGGCAATGTGACCGTCGATCTTGGTCGTGCCGAAGCGGTCTTGCGCCGGGACGAACTGCTGCCCCGGGAATCGTTCCGCAATGGCGATCGCGTGCGCGCCTATATCTACGATGTACGCGAGGAAATTCGCGGACCGCAGATCTTCCTGTCGCGCACCCATCCGGAATTCATGAAGGGTTTGTTCCGTCAGGAAGTGC
>JAQBUJ010000150.1 GCA_027623845.1 Pseudomonadota bacterium | reverse complement strand
CGGCGCAATAACGCTGAGATCCAGAGATGTTGATAACAACCGGGTGCGACTATCAATATCGGACACCGGTAGTGGCATTCCCGAAGATCTACAGGCCAGATTGTTTGAGCCGTTTGACCGTCTCGGTCGGGAGGGGGGAGTCATTGAGGGGACTGGCATCGGTCTGACCATAACCAAGCAACTGGTCGACTTAATGGACGGTGAAATCGGCTATGAATTCAATGACGCAATAGGCTCCACGTTCTGGGTTGAGTTTCCGGCAGTCCAAGAAGAGGTTGCCGAATCCGTTGACTGGATTGAGCAATCGCAAAACAGTGAAGCGCTTCAAAAACCGTCCGCTAACCCGTTAGTTCTCTATATCGAGGATAACCCAGCCAACCTGAATTTGATGAAGAGCATTATCTCACGAATGGACGATCTAACGATGATCTCGGCCCACAATGCCGAGTTGGGGCTGATCATGGCCAAGGAACAACGGCCCGACCTGATACTCATGGATATCAACCTGCCAGGCATGGACGGATTCGCCGCCATGGCGGTTCTTGGCGAGATGGACGAGACCAAGAACATTCCGGTCATCGCCATCAGCGCCAACGCGATGAAAAAGGAGATCAAGAGAGGCATGGAGGTTGGCTTTAAAGCCTATCTGACCAAGCCGGTTAACGTGCGAGAAACAATCGATTCGATTAAAAAGGCGCTGGGTGCGCGCGGTTCGGCGTGACTGGTGTAGCGTCGTCTGCCCCCGGTTGCATCATCCCGCGAATTTCGCCAACCCGGCTCAAGCGCCATGGCGGCCGGGCACGACGCTAACCGGTAAATTTCGGTGGCGCCGAACGGGTGATCAACGCCTCCGGGGTGGTTAATCGCAAGTGGCTTGCGTGACCGGCTTCATCTCGGCATTCTTCACCTCCCGTCGGGCGACCGATCGAGGCTCCAAGCTTATTGGACGAGGAAAAGCACCATGGACCGCGCCACATTTGAGACCGAATTAAAACGGGATGGCTATGAGTTGAAGGAAAGCTCGATGGCCGCCGGCACGATAAACCCGGACCACACCCATCCCTTCGACGCCCGGCTGTTCGTGCTCTCCGGCGCGATCACCATTTCCCATGACGGCAAGCCGCACACCTATGGCCCCGGCGATTCCTGCAGTGTCGACGCCAATACAAACCATGCCGAGGAAGTCGGCGCCGTCGACGTGGTCTACCTGGCGGGCCGCCGGGCAGCCGCATAGAACTGGATCAACGACGCCCCGGCTTGTATCCCGGCTGGCATTTCGCGGGGCGTACGGCATTCCGAAGACCGGTGTTCCGAAGACCGGCGCCCGCCCCCTCAAGCCGCCCGCGCCGCGTCGACGCAGGCGCTGGCCGCCATGTCGATGATCGCCTCGGCATCGATCCGATAGGTGCGGTACAGATCCGGCAGATCCCCGGATTGTCCGAACCCGGCGACGCCAAGCGGGTAGACCCGGCGACCGGTTGCCGAGCCGATCCAGCTGAGGCTGGCCGGGTGGCCATCCTGCACGGTTACCAGTCCGGCCCGCGGATTGAGCCGCTGCAGCAGGCTGGTCAGATGGCAGGAACCGTCGCCGGTTCCGGCGCCGCGCCGTCCCATCGAGCCTTGCCAGTCATGATAGAGTTGGTCCCAGGACGGTATTGCCAGCACGCCGAGGCCGGGGATCTCTTCCGACAACGCCGCGTGCGCCTGCAGCACTTCCGGCGCCACCGGGCCGCAATAGACCAGGGCGAGGTCACTGTCCGGCGCCGGTTCGATCTGCCAATAGGCGCCCTTCAGGACATCCGCTTCCAAATCCGGGGTCATCTCGCGGGTCGGTTGGTCGATCACCCGGGTCGAGAGCCGGAGGTAAACCGAGCCGCCATCATCGGCTTGCATATGCTCAAAGCCCCAGCGCATGATCGCCGCCATCTCGTCCACATAGGCCGGCTCGAACGAGGTAAGGCCGGGTTGGCCAATGCCGATCAGCGGCGTGTTGATCGACTGATGCGCGCCGCCTTCGGGGGCTAGGGTAATCCCCGCCGGGGTCGCCACCAACATGAACCGAGCGTCCTGATAACAGGCATAGTTCAGCGCATCCAGGCCACGGGCGATGAACGGATCGTACAAGGTGCCGACCGGCAACAGCCGGGTGCCGAACACCGGGCCGGACAGGCCGAGCGCCGCCAGCATGATGAACAGATTGTTCTCGGCAATGCCCAGTTCCATATGCTGGCCGCCGCCATGACGCAGCCATTTCTGCGCTGAGGCGACCTTTTCGTCACGGAACACGTCGTTACGCACATCCAGGCTGAACACCCCGCGCTGGTTCACCCAGGGGCCGAGATTGGTCGATACCGAAACATCCGGCGAGGTGGTGACGATGCGGCTGGCCAGGGCCGAATTGCCGCGCGCCAACTCGTGCAGCACATTGCCGAAGGCGGTCTGCGTCGCTGCTTTGTCGCGCCGGGACGGTTGCAGGGTTTCCGGCACCGGCACTTTGGCGGCGTCAAAAATCCGCGAGCCGCTTTGATTGAACGGCGCCGCCATCACGTGTTGGTGGGCGCGTTCGGCGTCGATGCCTATATTGCTGAAGGGGGCCCATTCCTCGCCCTCGGGCATCCGCATGGTGGCGCGAAAGCGGGCCATCTGATCCGGGGTCATCAGCCCGGCATGATTGTCCCTGTGGCCGGCGAGCGGCGTGCCATGGCCCTTGATCGTATAGGCAATGAAGCATTGCGGGGTATCGTCCTGGACCCCGTGAAACGCCTCCAACACCGATTCAATGTCCTGGCCGGCAAGGTTGGTCATCAGCGCATGCAGCGCGATGTCGTCATGATCCTCCAGGATCGCCTTGATGCCGCGCACGCCGCGCAGATCGGTCTTCAGTGGTTCGCGCCAGGACCCAGGCTCGCCGGACTGGCCCTTGTAGGTGAGCGCGCTATAGAGATCATTCGGGCATTCGTCGATCCAGTTGCGCAGCACATCACCGCCGGGCTCCTGGAATACCCGCTCCAGTTTCTTGCCATATTTCAGCATAACGACGTTCCAGTCGACATTGCCGAAGAACTCACGGATCTTCTGGAACAATCCGTCCGAAACCACGCCATCCAGGCTTTGGCGGTTGTAGTCGATCACCCACCAGAGGTTCCGGACATCGTATTTCCAGCCCTCCAGCATGGCTTCGTAGACATTGCCCTCGTCCAGTTCGGCATCGCCCATCACCGCGATCATCCGGCCGGGCGTCTGCTCGGAACGATCGGGATCCTGGACCAGATTGTGCAACCGCGTGTAATCCTGGACCATCGAGGCGAACAGGGTCATCGCCACGCCAAGGCCGACCGACCCGGTGGAGAAATCCACCTCATCGGCGTCCTTCACCCGGCTCGGGTAGGATTGCACACCGCCGAGCGAGCGAAATCCCTCCAGCGCCTCCAGGGATTGCCGGCCCATCATGTATTGAATCGCGTGGAAAATTGGGCTTGCATGCGGCTTCACCGCCACCCGGTCCTCGGGCCGCAGAACATCGAAATACAGCGCCGTCATGATCGCCGATACCGAGGCGCAGGAGGCTTGATGACCGCCGACCTTCAGCCCGTCCCGGCTCTCGCGGATATGGTTGGCGTTATGGATCATCCACATCGCCAGCCAGAGCACCTTTTGCTCCAGCGCCCGCATGGTCTCCAGGGTCTTCGGCGTTATCAATCCAGAGCCGTTACCAGACATGGTTTTTTCCTAACGCCGCAGAAGGGATCAATTCCCCGGCACTATGGCCTCGGCGTAATTTCCTGTCGATATGGAACGAAAAAAGGCATCGATATAACTTCTAAGGCTGCGAAAACCGGATAAAATTCGGAACTGTTTGCTCAAACCCGTTGCTTTGTTGCCCGATAACGCCGCCAGGGGAGGGGCATCGTTCATCTCGAGCCCATCGAGGGACAGCATTACCGAATCAGGCGACGGCGATCGTCTCATCCCCGGTCTCATCCCCGGTCCCGTCCCCGGTCCCGTCCCCGGTTCCATCCACTGGCCCATCTGGCGCTTCGACCCGCGCGGCCTTTTGCTGCTCGCGCCACATGTCGGCATAGATGCCGTCGCGCTCCAGCAGATCATGGTGCCGGCCGCGCTCAGCGATCGCCCCGTCGCGCAGCACGATGATCTCATCGGCGTCGACGATGGTTGAGAGGCGATGCGCGATGACCAGCGCCGTGCGAGGCTTTTCTGGATCTCGCGCTCGGTCTTGGTGTCGAGCGCCGAGGTCGCCTCGTCGAACATCAGGATCGCCGGGCCTTTCAGGATCGTGCGGGCGATGGCGACGCGCTGCTTCTCACCGCCGGAAAGCTTCAAGCCGCGTTCGCCGACCGAGGTGTTGTAACCATCCGGCAGGCTCATCACAAAGTCATGGATGCTGGCCATCCGCGCCGCCTCCTCGATCTCGGCGGGGCTGGCGTCCGGGCGACCATAGGCGATGTTGTAGAACACCGAATCGTTGAACAACACGGTGTCCTGGGGAACGATGCCGATGGCCGCGCGCAGGCTTGCCTGGGTGATTTTCCGAATATCCTGGCCGTCGATCTCGATCGCCCCGGCGGTCACGTCATAGAACCGAAACAACAACCGTGAGATCGTCGACTTGCCGGCGCCGGATGGACCGACGATGGCGACGGTCTTGCCGGCGGGCACCTCGAAAGACAGGCCTTTCAGGATTCCCCGGTCCGGGCCATAGCCGAATTGCACATCGCGAAACACCACCATCCCGCCGCTGGTCACCAGATCCGGCGCATTCTCGATGTCGGTGACCTCGCGATTCTCGGCAGTGAGCCGGAACATCGCCTCCATGTCGGTCAGCGACTGCTTGATTTCGCGATAGACGAAGCCGAGAAAGTTCAGCGGCAGGAAAAGCTGCATCAGATAGGTATTGACCATGACGAAGCCGCCGACGGTCATGTTGCCGGACTGGATGTCATAGCCGGCCATCATCATCACCAGGGTCAGCCCGGTGGCGATGATGAAGCCCTGGCCGATATTGACCAGCGACAAGGTGGTCTTGCTGCGCACCGCCGCGTCCTCATAGCGCCGCAGCGAACTGTCGAAACGCCGTGCTTCGTGCTCCTCGTTGCCGAAATATTTTACGGTTTCGTAGTTCAGCAGGCTGTCGATGGCGCGGGTATTGGCCGTTGAATCCATCTCGTTCATCTGGCGGCGGAACTTCATCCGCCATTCGGTGACCGAGAAAGTGAAGGTGATATAGAGGCTGACCGTCACCAGGGTGACCAGGGCGTACCAAATATCGAACACCGCCCAGAGGATGCCGCAGACCATGGCGATCTCAAGCAAGGTCGGGATGATGTTGAACAACATGAAGGTCAGCAGGAACTCAATCCCCTTGACCCCACGTTCAATCGCCCGCGACAGGCCCCCGGTCTGGCGGTCGAGATGAAACCGGAGCGAGAGCGAATGCAGATGGCGAAAGGTTTTCAGCCCGACAGCCCGGATCGCTCGCTGGCCAACGCGGGCGAAAAAGAAGTCGCGCAGCTCGGCAAACCCTTGCTGCGCCACCCGCGCGACGCCATAGCCAATGAGGATTCCAAACAGCGCGGTGACCACAAAGGCCCCCTCGGCGGAGATCAGATCCACCGCCTCTTTATAAAGGACCGGGACCATCACCGTCGCCAGCTTGGCCACCACCAGACAGAGCATCGCGGTGATCACCCGAGCGCGAATCGCCCACGCGCCGCGCGGCCACAGATACGGCAGCAGGGTGGCTATGGTGTTCCAATCGCCCTTGGCGGTCGGCTTATAGCTCATGTCGGGTGCGTGGCGCGGCGGCATGGTGCGGTATTCCGATCAAAGATGAGGCGCCGCGCGGTCGGTTAGGGCGCGCGGTGGCGGTGAGTATACGAATGTTCGATAATATTGGAACTATATTCGCTGACCGCAACCCTGGGGTCGGCGTCTCGGGCGCGCAAGGGCGAGACGGCTGATGATCCTTCCGGCGCCGGTTTTAGGAAGGGGTTTTGCTTTAACTTTATTGTATATACATTATGAATCGCCCGACCGTCTCTCTTATTCAGCGGATCCGACATCGTGCCCTCATCTGCCGCTTCGCCCGCCGACCCCGGCCGCCGCCACCGTCCCGTCGCCACGTTGTTCGACGAGATTCGCGGCGCCCTGACCCGCTCCATCGTCGCCGGCGAATTGAAGCCCGGCGACAAGCTGCCGACGGAGGCCGAACTGGCCGCGCGTTTCGGGGCGTCACGCCCGACGGTCAACAAGGCGATCGGCTCTCTGGCCACGGATGGCTTGGTGGTGCGGCGTAAGCGGGCCGGGACCATCGTCTTGGCGCAATCCGCGTTCTGGCTGCCGATCATCGACGTCTCGCGCTATGTCAGCGACCTTGGCCAGAAATATGAATTCACCATCCTCTCGCAATCCGTTGCCGAGAACGGGGCCGGCGCGGTGCAGTGGCCGGAGATCGCCGCCGGCGCGCCGCTTCTGGCGGTGGAATGCCTGCATTTCGGCGGCGGGGTGCCGGTCCAGCATGAGCGCCGGATGATCAATCTCCAGGCGGTTCCCGGGGCCGCCAAGGCGAATTTCGAGACCACGCCGCCGGGCCTCTGGCTGCTCCGCCACGTCCCCTGGTCGGCCTCGGAGCATCGGATCGGCGCTATCGGCGCCGGCGAGACCTTGGTCACCTTGTTCGGCATCCGTCGCGGGACGCCCTGCCTGGGCATTCACCGCACGACCCGGCATCACGGGCAACCCCTGACCACGGTGACCCTGACCTCGCCGGCCGGCCGGTTCTTTCTCGAAGGCGCCGACGCGCCGATCGGTAACGGCGCCTAGCGGTGCGACCGAAATGGATGCTTCCCATCCGTCTTGATGAGTCGCGCCACCAGACCAATATGTTAGTGGTCTGATTCACCCAACGGCTCGGCTCCGGTCCGGCTCGATCGGACCACGAGCACCGGCCTTTCCGGCGCGCAGTCTGGACTCTTATTTTTAATGTATATACATTAAAAATAAGAGTCCTTTTATCGGAATACGGTCATGGCGGACGCTCTGGTTCTCAATCCCGGCTTGGTGACAATCGATACGCTTGAGCAACTCTATCGCCAACAGCCCGCGGTTCGCCTCGCC
>JAQBUJ010000149.1 GCA_027623845.1 Pseudomonadota bacterium | reverse complement strand
CGGTCACCATCCGTGACAATGGTCGGGGCATTCCGGTCGACCCGCACCCCAAGTTCAAGGACAAGTCGGCGCTGGAGGTGATCCTCACCACGTTGCACGCCGGCGGGAAATTCTCCGACAAGGTCTACAGCACTTCCGGCGGCCTGCACGGGGTGGGCGTCTCCGTCGTCAACGCGCTATCGGATCTATTGGAGGTCGAGGTCGCCCGCGACAAGCAGCTCTATACCCAAAGCTTTCAGCGCGGCCTGGCGCTCGGCGGCTTGAAGAACGCCGGCGCGGTCAATAACCGGCGCGGCACGACGATTCGGTTTCACCCCGATCCGGAGATTTTTGGCGAGGCGGCCCGGTTTCGCCCGGCCATGATGTACCGGCTGGCGCGCTCCAAAGCCTATCTGTTCAAGGGCGTCGAGATCCGCTGGTCCTGTGACCCGACACTGCTCAAAAGCGGTGATGAAACGCCGGACGCGGCGGTTCTGCACTATCCCGGCGGATTGGCGGATTTTCTTTCCAGCGCCGTTGGAGAGCGCGCGACGATCGGCAATCAAGCGTTTTCCGGGGATGTCGAAAGCACCGGCGGCGAGCGGGTGGAATGGGCGATCGCCTGGCCCGATGATCGCGATGACGGGTTCCTGAACGCCTATTGCAACACCATCCCGACGGCCAATGGCGGCACCCATGAAGCCGGTCTGAGGACCGCGTTGATGAAGGGGCTGCGCGCTTATGGCGAATTGTCGGGCAGCGCCAAGAGAATTGCCCAGGCGACGGCCGATGACGTCATGTCCGGCGCCTGCGTGATGCTCTCGGTCTTCGTACGTGACCCGCAATTTCAGGGCCAGACCAAGGAACGACTGGTCAGCCCGCAAGCCACCAAACTGGTGGATCAGGCGGTCAAGGATCACTTCGATCATTGGCTGTCCGCCACGCCGGAAGTCGCCAAAGCCTTGATCGACTCCATTGTCGAGCGGGCCGAGGATCGTTTACGACGGCGCCAGCAAAAAGAGGTCAGCCGCAAGTCGGCGACCCGCAAACTACGCTTACCCGGCAAACTCACCGATTGCAGCCGCAGCGGCGCCGAGGGCACAGAAATCTTCTTGGTCGAGGGCGATTCCGCCGGCGGTTCCGCCAAACAGGCGCGTAACCGGGCGAACCAGGCGATCCTGCCCCTGCGCGGTAAGATCCTCAACGTCGCCAGCGCCTCGGTCGAGAAACTGCGCGGCAACCAGGAGCTGAACGATTTGGTTCAGGCGTTGGGCGCCGGCTCCGGGGATCGCTATGACGAGGCGGCGCTGCGTTATGAGAAGGTCATCATCATGACCGACGCCGATGTCGATGGCGCGCATATCGCCTCGCTGCTGATGACCTATTTCTACCGCGAGCTGCCCGAGCTGGTGGAGAACGGCCATCTTTATTTGGCGCTGCCGCCGCTGTACCGCATCACCCAGGGCGGTAAGACTCTCTATGCCCGCGATGACGCCCATCGCGAGGAGTTGATCGCCGAGGAATTCACCGGCCGCGGCAAGATCGAGATCAGCCGTTTCAAAGGCCTCGGCGAAATGCCGCCGGCCCAGCTCAAGACCACCACCATGGACCCGGAAAAACGTACCCTCCTCAAGGTCCGCGTGCCCCAGAAAGCCGTGGGCGCAATGCTGGATCCGGAGCAGGAAGAAGAGCAACAGCATCTCGACACCATGGTCGAGACCCTGATGGGCAAGAAACCGGAACTACGCTTTGCCTTCATCCAGGAAAACGCCCAATTCGCCGGCGAGCTGGACGTATAGGATAGGGCGACGGCGCGAAGCTTTTCCAGCCAATGCCGGAAGCTTCGCGCCCGCCAAGCCTATTCGGCGGCGCTGACCCCCGGCGCCGGTTTCAGGTGCTGCAACTTCGGCATCACCTCATTGGCCAGCATGCCGAGCGAGCTGTGCCAAGCCTCGGCCTTATCGGCATAATCGAAGCAGAACACCAACAAGCTGCCGAACCCGCCGACATTCTCGTAGACGGCCTCGATCTTCTCGGCCACGGTCGCCGGTGAGCCGACGAGCCAGTTATGTTTGGCGCAGTACTCCGCCGTCACATCGCTATCCGGTACCGATTGATCGTGCTTGAGGAACTCAAGGAAGCCAAAATTGGCCAACAGCGGCAGGAAATACTCGTTCATCATCCGGCCCATCGGACCATCAACGGCAAGCTTCCAGGCTTCAGCATCGGTCTCGGCGACGAATACCTCGCGCACCATGCGCCAATCCGCCCGATTGGCCACCCGTCCACCACGCCGAGCGCCTTCTTCAACCGCCTCCCAATGGCTACCGACATAGGCCGGATTGAGGTTCAAGCTCATCGGGATATAACCCTTTTCTCCGGCCAACTTGAGCGTGTCAGAGCTCTTGGAAAGTCCGGCGACGCCGATCGGCGGGTGTGGCTTCTGCAAGGGGTAGAGATGCGGCTTCAGAAACCCGAACATCTCGGCTGGCTTGCTGATATGCCAATATTTTCCCTGATGATCGAATTCTTCCTCGTCACCCCATAGACGCAGGATGATTTCCAAAGACTCGCGGGTCATCTCACGGTTCTCACCGGACATGCCATCGACATTGAACATCGCCCAATCCGACGGCAGACCGCTGGCAGCGACCCCAAAATTCAGCCGGCCCTGACCAAGGTGATCCATCAGCGACAACCGGTTCGCGAGTTCGGCAGGGTTATGGTACGGCAGCAGGAAGCCGCCCGGACCAAGCCGAATATTCTTGGTCTGGCGAAATCCCTCGACGACCATGAAATCAGGCGCGCCATGCGGCTCCCACGGCGCCGTGTGATGCTCGCCGATCCAGCCTTCCTCGAAGCCCAACTCGTCGGCCCAGCGAATATTCTGCAGGTCGAATTCATAGCCCTCGCGCAGATCTCGCTCCGGCGGGTGAGACGGCATCGTAAAAAAGCCCGTACGCATAATACTCTCCATAATCACCGTGGTTACTATTCGGTCATGCGAGCCTCGCATACCGATCAACGCCGCATCAAGCGCCAAGCCATCCCCAGGGTCGCTGTCAGCACGAGGGTGATCGCACGCGCCTTGCCAATCCCGCCGCCACGCCCGACGATGTCAGCAACCCGCCGCTAACAATTCCGACCGGAGGCAAACCCTTGGCCGCACAGAACTCGACCGGAGCGGACACGACCGGATCCGCATCCGGCAGCACCGCATCGTTTTACGCATCAATTGGCCCCATCCTGACCCGCTATGACGCGGATTTGGCAACCGGGACACTGACGGCGCGCCAGACGCTTAACTTCGAACTTGATATCCAATACGCTTGGCGGCATCCGAATTTGCCGGTCTTCTATGTCGCAACCAGCAATGGTGGTCCTGGCAAAACCGGCAACCAAAACCAACTGGTCGCCTGCCGGATCGATGGCGATAGCGGTGAGATTGCGCCGTTCGGGCCGGCGCGGGATCTACGCTGGCGACCGCTGCATCTCTCTCTTGACCGCCAGAACGCTCATATCCTGGTCGCTTACAACAACCCGAGCGCGGTCACCGTCCATAAAATCGGCGCAGACGGCGCCCTGGGCGACGAGGCGCCGCAATCCAGCGATCTGGATGTCGGCATCTTCGGCCATCAAGTCCGGGTCACCCCCGATGGCGACGCAGCGATCCTGGTGTGCCGTGGTTACGACGCCGAGGACGGCGAGGCGGAGCAACCCGGCGCCCTCAAGGTTTACGGCTATGCCGGCGGCACGCTCTCACCGCGCGCCTCTATCGAGCCGAAGGGCGGTTTCGGCTTCGGCGCCCGCCATCTCGACTTCCACCCGACCAAACCCTGGCTGTTCCTTGGGGTTGAGCGGCAGAGCGAGTTGCACGTCTTCGCGTTGGAAAACGGCTCGGTCCGTCCCGAGACTCTACATAAAATTTCGACGCTGGCCGGACCGAATAACGGGCCGGCGCGTCAGGCGATGTCGGGCATTCACTTTCATCCCAACGGCACGGTGCTCTATGTCTCCAACCGGGCTTACGGGGAGGTTCAAACCTCACTGGGCCTGGAGGCTCCGGAAGGTGAGGACAACATCGCGGTTTTCGCCGTCGACCAAAGCACCGGCCAGCCGACCGCCATCCAGCACGCGCCAACCCATGGCCACCTGCCCCGGACCTTCTCTATTGACGCCTCCGGTCGGGTGCTGGTGGCGGCGAACTCCGAGGCGGCTCCCAAGGTCAGCGCCGATGGTAGCCAGCGCCAAGCGCCGCTCAGTCTGGTCAGCTATCTGATCGCAGACGACGGCACTCTCAAGGAGACCGCAATGATCGAGTTTCCGGAACGGGATCAACGGCTGTTCTGGGCCGGATTTCTTTAAAGGGACGCCTTGCCGGCGCACTCATCAGCACGTCGATGAACATTCTTACCCTCCGGGCTGGCCCAAGGCCGTCTCGGGATAGTAAAAAGCAGACCTCACAAGGGAGCCGATCATTCCATGAGCATCAACGGAAAAGCCTATATCGCGGGGGTGTATGAACATCCCACCCGCAAGGCGGTGGACAAATCGCTGGCCCAACTGCATGCGGAGTCCGCGCTTGGCGCGCTCGCCGATGCCGGGCTGACCAAAAACGACGTCGATGGCTATTTCTGCGCTGGCGACGCGCCGGGCCTCGGCGCCCTGTCGATGATCGACTATATGGGGCTGAATTTGCGCCATATCGACACGACGGAGAGCGGCGGCTCATCTTATCTGATGCATGTCGGCCACGCCGCAGAGGCGATCGCGCTGGGCAAGTGTTCGGTGGCGCTGATCACCTTGGCCGGCCGGCCCCGTGCCGAGGGCATGGCGACCGGCACCGCGCCGCGCAACTATGGCAATACCTCGCCCGACGTGGCGTTCGAGTTTCCATTCGGCCCCACCGTGGTCAACATGTACGCCATGTGCGCCATGCGCCACATGCACGAATATGGCACCACGAGCGAGCAACTGGCCTGGATCAAGGTCGCCGCTTCGCACCACGCTCAGCACAACGAACGCGCGATGCTGCGTAACGTGGTGACGGTCGAGGAGGTGGTGAATTCACCGATGATCTCCGACCCGCTGCACCGTCTCGATTGCTGTGTGATCAGCGACGGCGGCGGCGCGATCATCGTTACCTCGCCGGAAATCGCCAAGTCGCTCAAGCGCCCGCTGGTCAGGGTGCTGGGTGTCGGCGAGGCGCCGAAGGGGCAGATGGGCGGCAAAGTGGATCTCACCTATTCCGGCGCCCGTTTCTCCGGCGCGACTGCCTTCGAGGAGGCCAAGGTCAAGCCGAGCGACATGAAATACGCCTCAATCTATGACAGCTTCACCATCACCGTGCTGATACAGCTTGAGGACCTCGGGTTCTGCGAAAAGGGTAAGGGCGGCGCTTTTGTCTCCGACGGCAACCTGATCGCCGGCACCGGCAAACTGCCGTTTAACACCGATGGCGGCGGGCTGTGCAACAACCATCCGGCCAATCGCGGCGGCCTCACCAAGGTTGTCGAGGCGGTACGTCAGTTGCGCGGCGAAGCGCATCCGGCGGTGCAGGTGGCCAATTGTGATCTGGCGTTGGCCCATGGCACCGGCGGTTCGCTCGGCACGCGCCACGGCGCCTCCACCGTGATCATGGAACGGGAGTAAGACTGATGAGCGCCAAGCAACGAATCTTCCCGACCCCCGAGGCCGATCCCGACACCGAGGCCTTCTGGGCCGCGGCCAAGACCGGCAAACTGATGATCGGTAGCTGCAAATCCTGCGGTGAAAAGCACTACTACCCAAGGGGCATGTGCCCGCATTGCGGCAGCAGTGACGTCTCGCTGGTGCAGTCCTCCGGCAAGGGTCAAATCTATTCCTACAGCGTTCTGCGCCGGGTCGATCCGCCCTACGCGATCGCTTATGTGACCCTGGACGATGGGCCGACGATGATGACCAACATCATCGAGGCCGACCTCGACGCCTTGTCGATCGGCCAAAAGGTAGAGCTGAAATTCTCCCCGACGGCCGATGAAGGCGGCGCCCCGGTGCCGACGTTCAAGCCGGCCTGATCATGGGCTAACCGTATTGTCACCAAACGCCCCGGCATTGTCCGGGGCGTTTTGGTTTCAGCGGCCGGAAGTTTTCGCCCGGCCACTGCCGTGCAGAGACGCTGAAGAGACCGCGGCGCCGGAAAACACCGCCCCGGCCTTCCCAGGCGGCGGTATCCGGGGCATCATTCAGCTTACCGGGACCGATCGGGCAACCAAGACGGTTAAGGATATGGCCAGATGATTTCGACGTTGATGAAAATGTCCGCCGCGCGAAAAGCGGTTCAGCTTCTGGGCGGGGCGGAAAAGGATATGGAGATTCTTATCCTGCATGACCCGTTGACCACCGCCAATGTCGAGCCCTTGGCGATCGCCGCCGACGAGGTTGGCGCCAGGGTGACAACGATGCAGATGACCCCCAGCAAGTACCACGGCAAACAACTGTCACCAGTGGTCGGCGAAGCGATGAAGGCCGCCGATCTGGTTATCGGCCTGGCCTACCAGAACATCGCCCATACCCAGGCCCGTCTTGACGCCCAGCTCTGCGGCACGAAAGTCATGGTGTTGCCTGAATCCGATAGTGATAATTTTTTTCTGGCAGCCGGTTGGGATGCCGACTTCCCGGCGCTTCGAGCGGAAATCGACGCCGTTGCCGCTGCCTTGACCAAGGCCGAGCGGGCGCGCGTCTGGTCACCGGACGGAACCGACATCACGATGAGTATCGCCGGGCGCGAAGGCCGTTCGCTGAACGGCTTCGTCAATACCAAGGATATATCAGCCGGCTATTGTCTGGAGTCGAGCCTGGCCCCGGTCGAAGGAACCGCCGAGGGGCGGATCATGGTCAATGCCAGCATCCCCGGCGTCGCGCTGATCGAAAAGCAATGTGTCGAAATCATCTTCGAAAAAGGCCTGGCGGTTTCCATCGAAGGTGGGCCGGAGGCGGTCAAATTCCGTGACCTGCTCGCTAGTTTCAACGATCCCAACGTTTACAATTTGGGTGAGTTGGGCCTGGGGATGAACCCGGAATGCAGTCTCGACGGCACCATGTTGAGCGATGAAAGCGTCTATGGCGGCTTTCAACTTGCCTTAGGCACCAGTGCCTATATCGGCGGCACCTGCAAAGCGGCGGCCCATTACGA
>JAQBUJ010000148.1 GCA_027623845.1 Pseudomonadota bacterium | reverse complement strand
GGAAAGCAATCCCGGCAACGCAAGGCCGCTGGTGCAGCGCCATGGCGACCGCGAACTGTGGCTGACCCCGCCGCCGATCCCGCTGACCATGGAAGAAATGGACGGGGTCTACGACCTGCCCTATGCGCGCGCGCCGCATCCCGGCTATGGCGACGCGAAGATCCCGGCCTGGGACATGATCCGCTTTTCCGTGACGATCATGCGCGGCTGCTTCGGCGGCTGTTCGTTCTGTTCGATCACGGAACACGAGGGGCGGATCATCCAGAGCCGCTCCGAAGGCTCGATCCTGCGCGAGATCGAGGCGATCCGCGACCGCACCGAGGGCTTCACCGGCATCATCTCCGATATCGGCGGGCCGACGGCGAACATGTACCGCATGGCCTGCAAGGACAAGGAAACCGAAGCGGTCTGCCGGCGCCCGTCCTGCGTGTTCCCCGGCATCTGCAAGAACCTGAACACCAGCCATGACAACCTGATCAAGCTGTACCAGAAGGCGCGCGAACTGCCCGGCGTGAAGAAGGTGATGGTCGCCTCGGGCGTGCGCTACGACCTGGCGGTGCGCCGCCAGGCCTATGTAAAGGAACTGGTGACCCATCATGTCGGCGGCTACCTGAAGATCGCGCCGGAGCATACCGAGGACGGGCCGCTCCAGAAGATGATGAAGCCGGGCATCGGCTCCTATGACCGCTTCAAGGCGATGTTCGACGCTGCCACCAAACAGGCCGGCAAGAAACAATATCTGATCCCGTATTTCATCGCCGCCCATCCAGGCACCTCGGACGAGGACATGATGAATTTGGCGATCTGGCTGAAGGGTAACGGCTTTCGCGCCGACCAGGTGCAGACCTTCCTACCCTCGCCGATGGCGCTGGCCTCGGCGATGTACTACTCCGAGCGAAACCCGCTCAAACCGGTGCGGCGCAACGGCGGCGAAGTCGTGTTGACCGCCAAGGGACTGAAGCAACGCCGGCTGCACAAGGCCTTCCTGCGCTATCACGACGCCGAGAACTGGCCGGTGCTGCGCGACGCCTTGAAACGCATGGGCCGCGCGGACCTGATCGGGCCTTCCAAGAAACACCTGATCCCCGCCTGGCAACCCATCGGCACCGGTGACAACAAGGGCGAAGGCCGGCGGACCGGACGCAAGAACGGCATTCAGACGTTCGTCACGACGCATTCAGGCAAGGGGCGACGGCGGGCAGCATCCAGCACGTGACTGTCGGTCGCGTGTTCTGCATCATCGCCCGCCTTGAATTCGCCACACGGGACCCAAGACCATGAAGTTCGGAATCACCTCTTCCAAGGTCGATGAGATCGGCCTGATCAGCCATGCCGAGAACCTTGGCTATGACTATTGCTGGGTGACCGACTCGCCGATGATCCGCTCCGATCCCTTCGCGGTGCTGGCCCAGGCGGCGCGGCAGACTCAGAAGATTCGGATCGGCACCGGGGTCGCGATGGCCAGGCGGAGGCTGGCGCCGGTGACCGCCAACGCCATCGCCACGATCAACCGACTGGCGCCGGGCCGTACTTTTCTCGGCATCGGCACCGGCAATACCGCGATGCGGGCGATGGGTCAGCGGCCGATGGGGATCAAGGCGTTTCGGGAGTATATCGAGGTCGTCAAGACCATGACCCGGGGCGAGGAGGCGAGCTATACCCTTGATGGCGTCACCCACCCGATCCAGTTCCAGAACCCCGAGTTCAACTATGTCGATGTTGAGCACCCCATCCCGATCCATATCAGCGGCTTTGGCCCACGGGCTCAGGCGCTGGCCGGCGAGATCGGCGATGGGATGATCACCGGCATCCCGCGCGGCGGCAGTTTCAGCCAAGCCATGGGTAATGTCCGCCAGGGCGCCGCCAAGTCCGGGCGCTCGCTGGATGACGGGTTCGAAACCTTCGCGCTGGTCAATATCCTGATGCTGGAGCCGGGCCAGAAACTGACCGACGAAGCGGTGATCCAGCAATGCGGCTCGGCGATCATGGCCAATGTGCACTATCTGGTCGACTGGGTGAAGGAAACCGGTAACCCGGTGCCGGACTACATGCTGCCATTTTGGGACGAATACATCGCTTTTCACGAAAAGCGCGATGCCGAGCGGGCGCATTTGAAGATGCATCAAAGCCATTACAGTTTTCTTGATCCCGAGGAGGCGCGCTTCATCACCCCGGAGATGATCAAGACCTTCACCATCGCCGGCCAACCCGAAGAAATGGTCGAGCAACTGCGCGAATTGGAGCGTCAGGGGCTCAACGCGATCAATTTCATGACGCCGCTGGATCAGCAATACCGACTGATCGAGGATCTGGCTCGCAACGTCATGTCGAAAATGTAAACGAACCGAGGGAAGTCGATCGATGGGCGTGCTGATACTCTACATGGTGAAATACGAAAACGATCAGAAGGCGGCGATGGTCGCTGATGATGCGGTCAAGGACCGGGCGGCGATCCATCGCCAAGCGATCGCCGATTTTGGCGGCAAACCGATCGCGCAATACGGCTCCTATGGCGAATACGACATGGTCTATATCTACGAGATGCCTGACGACAAGGCGCTGGCCGCCAATCTACATCTGACGGATTCCTTCGGATTGGCGAAATACAGCAAGACCGTGCCGCTGATGTCCAGCGAGGGTTTTGTCGCCTCATTGGCTTTGGCTCAAGGAACCAAGACCGAATACGGACCAGCGAAGACCGACTAACGCTGCGTCAAAGCGCCGGTTCGAGGCGCCGCCTCGATGATCCGCGCCGCCAAATGCGCCGCGTCCTCCGCGACACCGTAGATGATGCCGGATTTGCGCTTGTGCATCCAGTTCAAGCCGGTGAAGTGCAACCCCGGAACCCTGGTGCTGCCGCGATCGGTGATGGGATAGCCGTGGGAATCAAAAACCGGAAAATCAATCCAGGAGAAGTCGAAAGCAAATCCGGTCGCTGAAATCACCGTCGATACTCCCTGGGCGCGCAGGTCAAGCTCCCGGATAACCGGGTAATTCAGCGCCGCGCTTGGTGGTTCCCCCAGCATTTCCTTGGCCGTGGCAATCGGCGCCGCCAGACCGAGCGTCGCGATATGCTGATCCACGGCGGCACGGAAATTCACCGCGAAACCATCTGCGAAAGCGAGCGCGTCCGCCAAATCATCGGCGATATCCAGCCTTGCACCGCGCGATCCGGCCACCCGGCCTATCAACGTGACCCCAGCGATGCGAAGATCATGTAGCGATAACGTATAACCACCCCGCCCGCCGGAGAGATGCGGGTCGCCGCGAAACCGGTGCGATGGGTCGTCCAACATATCCGGCGTGCGATCAAGCAGACCCATATCGCGCTGCCATGCGATGCAGTCGCGACCGCGATACCGCCGCGGCAATCGACCGCTTCGTCCGACGGCAAGATAGGTTTCACGCCCCGCAGCGTTCACCTCCTCAGCAATCTGGCAACCGGTCTGCCCAGAGCCGACGACCATAACTGCACCGGGCGCCAACGCACCGGGATTGCGATACTGCGCCGCCGCCAGCACCGTGACGTCCTTGGGCAGACCGACAAGTACCGGCGGCGTGCGTGGTATCTGATAGGTCGCGGTGGCGATGACCACCTGGCGAGCCTGCAACGGTCCCTGGTCGGTCTCGACGACGAACCGCTCAGCATTGCGCGCCACCCTCCTGGCCCGAACATGTTCACGAACCGGCGCCGCAAAGCCCCGCGCCCAGTTTTCCAAATGCTCAACGAAGGCGTCACCAGACAAAAAGCCATCGGGGTCATCGCCGGCATACCCCGCGCCCGGCAAGGTAATCGTCCAGTTCGGTGTGACCAGGCAAAACGAATCCCAACGATCCTCTCGCCAAGCATTGCCGACACGGCCCTGCTCCAGGATCACGTGATCAACCCCGGCCCCACACAAATGATAACTCAGCGCCAACCCGGCCTGCCCGGCGCCGATGATCACCACGTCATGGAGCAGGGTCGGCATGGGTGCTCAGCCTTGGGCGGCAAACTGCACCACATCCAAGGGCGGTGGCGCCAATCCAGCATGACTCAGCATGTGATGGGTTTGGCCCCGGTGATGGATTTGATGTTGAAACAGATTGGTTAGGCAATTTCTCAGCGGCAGGCTGAAATATTCGTTCGTGCCCACCGTGTCGAAGGAAAGCGTACCATCCAGATCCGCCGGGTCCATCGCCTCGCAAAAACCGACATACCACGCGTCTTGGTCGAACTGGGCGTCGCGCAGCGGTTCGAAATCGGTGTGCAGGATCTCGTCCAGGCGGGTGAAGGCGGTTGGCTTCTTCTCCAAGCGTTCGCGATAGAGGAGATCGGCCAGCAGAATATGGTTGAGAGTTCCAAGGACGGATTTAAAAAACCCCTGACGATCCTCGGCTAACTGCTCGACCGTCAGTTGCCCGACCACCGCATAAAGCCGCTGATTAGCCCAGGCGTTGTATCGGGCCGCTGTCGGTAAATCCAAAAGCATGATGGTCTCCCCTGATTCAAGGCGCGCGTGGTTGTTTTCTTGGCGAAACGCAGGTGGCTATATTTGGGCTAGCCGAGCGGCGGGCGCCGCAGATGCCAATCGGTTGGCCCCTGATAGGCATGGCCGGCACGCAATAACAAAGGATCATTCCACCAAGCCGCCTCAAGTTGCAGGCCGATCGGCAGGCCATCGGAGGTGAACCCGCAGGGCACCGAGAGGCCGGGTAATTGTCCGAACGCGCCGGCATAGGTGTTTCGGGTGGCGTCCCGAGTGGCTTCCAGCAAGGATTTATCCTCGGCAATCGGCGGCACCAGGGTCGGCAGGGTCGGCGAAAGCAGGATATCGATCTCGCCAAAGATCCGCGCTAGATCGTTCTTCCAAGCCTCTCGGGCGCGCAACGCATTGGCGTAGTCGACGGCGGTGAAGGAATGGCCGGTCGTCATCCGGTCGTAAACCGGTTTGGAAAACTTCTCCGGATGGGTCTTCAACCGCTCGGCGTGAAAGGCGCAGGCATCGGCGAAAATCATGATCGTCGCCCAATGCTGCATCTCGGCCGCGCCGGGCACATCGATCTCAACCAGCTTCGCGCCCAGGCCTTCCAACACACCGGCGGCCTGTTGCACCGCGATCTCGATCTCCGGGTGCAAATTCTCCAAATAGAAATTGCGCGGCATGCCAATGCGCACGCCTTCGATACCGTCGTTCAGACCCGGCAGAAAATTCTCCAAGGGTCGGTCCACCGCATGCGGGTCCCGAGCATCATAGCCGGCGATCACCGCAAAGATCCGCGCCACGTCGCCGACCGAGCGGGCCATCGGACCGATCGTATCAAAGCTTGGACTGACCGGGGTTGAGCCATGGCTCGGCACTCGGCCATGGGTTGGCCTCAATCCACTGACGCCATTGATCGACGCCGGCAGGCGGACCGAGCCTCCGGTGTCGGAACCAAGCGCGCCAATGCACATATCGCTGGCCACCGCGGCGCCCGAACCACCGCTTGATCCACCGGGCACCCGCGCTGGGTTCCAGGGGTTGCGGCAGGGCGGCGAGACCGTGTTGTCGGAACGAATGCCAAAAGCGAACTCATGCATCGTCGCCTTGCCGACCATCACCGCACCGGCTTTCATCAATCGGTCGACCACCGGGGCGTTCTCGTTCGGCACATGATCGGTAAAAAACACCGAACCGGCGGTGGTCCGCACACCAGCCGTCGCGATGTTGTCCTTAATGGCCATAGGCATGCCGTGCAGCAAACCAAGCCAGCGCCCCTGTGCCGCCGCCTTATCCGCGGCCTCGGCCTGACGCAACGCCGCCTCGGCGGTCACCGTGATCATCGCGTGTACGGTGCCGTCACGGGCGGCGATCGCATCCAAGCAGGCCTGGGTCGCGTCTTGTGACTCCGTTCGGTTGGCCATCACATTATCCTCCATCAATCCATCGGGCGTCAGGTCTCGACCGCTCGCACCGGCATGTCGGGCTCTTTCAGGAACTGGGTGATTACCGCGACGACGATCGGGATCACGGCCAAGATCAACAGCATGGTTCCATAATCATCGAAAAGATCAAAGGCGATACCCAGCGGTATCGGCCCGACCGAGGCGCCGACCACGCCGATCATCTGTCCCACGCCTTGAATACTCCCAAGGTGCCGCCGCCCGAAATAGCGGGGATAAAGATAGCCGAACATGGTGATGTTGAAGGCGTTGTTGACGCCGAAAACAACACCGTAAAGCAGGGCCGTCGGCAAATCTTTCACAAAGGTGATGGTGATCAACGACGCGCAAAGCATCAACAACGCAGTAGCGAACACCCGGGGTGTCGCGAACCGGTCGAGGCAACGGCCGACAAACGGCTGAGTGAACACCGCGACCACCGCCGACAGCGGAAACATCCAGGCGGCGATGGTCGGGCTCAATCCCTGATGCTCGAATATCGAGACCTGGAAGAAATGCAGCGCGGTCACCAACATCGACATGGTGAACAGACCGGTCGCCACGATGTAGAAAGTTGCGGTGCGCAAGGTTTCCGCCAAGGTCAAGCCGTAGCTCGCGGAATGGCGGTCCTGAACGCCGCCCGTCGACGCCACCTCGGCGATGCCATCTGGGGTCAGTCCGAGCGGTTCCGGCGCGTTGTGCAGGAGAAACACCAGCAATGGCAGCATCAGCACCCAGGTCGACACCCCGATCCAAATCCAGGCTTGGCGCCAGCCGACGTGATCGATCAACCACTGACTGGCGGGCGGGTGGATCGCCATAGAAATAGCGAAACCCAACAACATCAACCCCATGGCGAACCCGCGTTGGCGGCTGAACCAGTGGGAAAGGACATTGGTGCTGTTCAACATCAAAGAGCCCTGAGCCAGGAACCGCAACGCCCCAAAGCCGAGCCCTAGCCAAATCAGCCCCGGCGCAAAGCCAAAGGCGATACAGGCGAAACCCAACAGGATGACCACAATGGTCATGGTCTTGCGGGCGCCTTGTCGATCAACGATCCGCCCCATCAACGGCAGACCGAAGGCGGCGATCAGCGTGGCCAGCCCATAAGCCGAAGCGATGGCCGCGGCGCCGATGTCGAGATCACGCGAGATCGGTCCGATAAAGACGCTGAATATATGCGACTGGCCGGCGCCGCTGGCAAAGATGCCGGCCCCGGCGACGACCAGAACCACCCAACCATAAAAAAAATGCGCGCCGATCCGATCAA
>JAQBUJ010000147.1 GCA_027623845.1 Pseudomonadota bacterium | reverse complement strand
GGGTATGGCTGGGGTTGGCCTTGGGGCTCACCGCTGCTTGTGCGGCGCTTTGTTGGCGGATTGGTCATCGCCGGCGGCTGGGCATCACTTTGGCTCGGTTCGCGGCGCTGAATTAACCGGAGCCCTGGTGGCTCTTGGTGATTTTCAAGGCGATATGCTCGCCGGCGGTGACCGTCGGATAAATCGGCGCCGCGCCGGGCTCCAGGCAGGTGGGGATGCAGGCGATCTCGGCATCGAAGTTCGGATGGGCGAAAAAGCCGATCGACTGTCGCCGCGATTCCCAGGCGCCGATTTCTGGCGGGTTGACCACCCGGTGCAAGGTCGAGGTCCAGCGATCATTGGTCCAGCGCGCCATCATATCACCGAGATTGACCACCAACGCCCCCGGTCGCGGCTTGACCGGCATCCAGCGCCCATTGGGATGCAACGCTTCCAAGCCGCCGATGGCGTCGGTCATCGACAGGATCGTGAAGGCGCCGAAATCCGTATGCGCGCCGGTCCGCAGCTGGCCCGGCAGCGGCGGCTCCGACAAAGCCGGGTAATGGTGTGAGCTCAGGATGCTGAAGTGGCGATCCATCTTGTCGACGAAATAGGACTCCGGTAGCTCCAGTGCGACGGCGAAAATTCGCAGAAGATCATTGGCAAGACGCTCAAAAGATTGATAGATCGCCACCAAGGCGGGTGAAAATTCACTGGGGGTTTCCGGGTAAATGTTCGGTGCATGGGCGGTGAGAGCGTCGGGCTGGTCGGCGAAACGGGCGCGGTGGTCGTCTACCGGGCCGAGAAACACCGTCTCGCGCAGATCCAGGGGCACCGACTTGTCCAGAGTGTTGGCGAGACCGCGTGTCGCCAGCGCGTGATATCCCCGCTGCCGCGACGGCCCGGTCGGATGCCAGCGATCCTTTTCCGCCTGGTCGAGGTCGAAAAATTCTCGCGAATGCTGAAAAGCGCCGTCCAAGACCGACTGAGCGATTCCATGGCCCGAAAGGATGAGAAAACCCGCCGTCTCGCAGGCCTCGGCGATCTCGGCGGCGACCGTGCGCTTGTCCGCATCCCGGCCGGTCAAAAAGCGGGAAATGTCTATGGTCGGGATCGTGTCCCGGTTGGGCGCGTCGGGGTTCATATCACGAGCTTAGAGTGAATCGCCACCTTAGGGTACCTCCGATAGGTCGACTGCGACGATCCGTTCATAGGGCATGTCACGGGTAATCAGGCCGCCGGAGATTAGCGCCGCCTTCAGCCGTACCACCGGGGTTGGTGGTAACGCGGTGGTGCGCGCCCAAACGCCGCTGTCTCGATATCGATTGATGATCCGCGCCAGGGCGTCGGCTGATAACGCCGGGAAATAGCTGGCGACCGCCTTGGCGATGGCCCCCGCCGGTTCGGCGAACAGGCTGGTCTGGGTCTTTGCCATCGCCCGGGTCATCGCGAGGCAGGTCTCCCTGTTCTGCTCGGCGAAGCCGGTGGTGGTGTAAAAGGTCGTATAGGCGATGGCGCCGCGCTCCGAGAACCGATGCCAGAGATGGCCGTCGCCGGAATTCAGCAGATCATCGGCATAGGGCTCGAACACTTGGATTACATCCAGGTCACCAGCCCGGAGCGCCGCGACATTGCCGGCCATGGTGCCATCGGTGACCCGGTTGAGCGCCGCTGGATCAAGGCCGGCGCGCTGAATGTCGTCCTGAAAGCACATCCAGGGCGTCGGCACTTCGCTGACCGTGCCAATGCGCAGATCCCTGAGATCGGTGAAGCGAAAGTCCGGCTTCGGCTCTCGCCCGATCAGCATGAACGGTTCGCGTCCGACCACTTGGCAAAAGCATACCAACGGGCAATCAGGGTCGCGGTCATGATGCAGCATCACCCGCATCGGCCCACCCCAGGACACATCGGCCTCGCCTTCCAGGAGTGCTTCGGCGGTACGATGGGTCGCCGGCGAGGTGCGGATCTCGACCTCTACCCCCTCGGCGGCGAAAGCACCGCGCACGTCGGCCAGGTAATAGGGGATATAGGCGGCGGCCCGCATGTTCTCGTAAAGGATGATTGGTTTGCTCATGTGATGCGCCTCCCGCCCCTGAGATAGGCTGATCGTCCGCCCTCGACATCGGCGACGATCATCTCCTGGGCATAGCCGTTAACAGTGGCCCGCTCGGTCCGCTCACGCCAAGCGGGTTGCCGGTCGCCATGATCGAAAGCCTCGATCAGCGCCCGACCCATCGCGGTGTCCGGCATGGCGATGCCCAGACCATGCAACATGGTTGGCGTGATGTCGACGATGCCGGTCGGGACCTCGCGCACCGTCGCCCGGCAAATTCGGTCACCGCCGATGACCAGCAGATTGTTGATCTCGGTTTTCTGCAACCCGCCATGGATGCCGCCGCCGATCGGGATATCGGAATTATCGGCGATGCAGGTTCCGGGATAGCCAAATGCGTTCACCCCGTCGCTGGAGCGTAGGATGTAGTTTATATCCGGCGAGCGCTCGTTCAGCGCATTGATTACCCCCATCGATAGGGCGCCATCGCCGCCGCCGCGGGTGAAGGTCAACCCGCACCAAGCCTGCTCCTGCAAAAACCCGAGCACCTTGGCGACCAGCGCCGGGTCACGGTCACGCACGGTGATTTGCCCGGATGAGCTGCGCTTGACCGCCACGTCCACCGCGTCCGAAACCGCCAGGCCGGCCCGGAAGCCGGCATCGTTCAACGCGTCGATCACGTTGACCTGTTTGGTGACGGTGATCTGCGCATGGTCCGAGGCGGCGATGATCTGCCAACCCGATGCGCGGCCTTCGGCCTCCCACCAGTCGAGTATGCGTCCGAAGCCGGTATCGACACTGCGCACGGCAATATCGCTCTCGGGTGAGCCGATGCCCCTGTAGTGATAGGAGAGATCGGGCTCACTATACCAGATCACCTGCACATCGGCGTCATGCACCGGGATCATGTGCTCGAGCAATACCGTGGTGGCGTACTCGGCGACGGCGGTGTTTGGATAGGTCTGCGCCGGCACCGGTCCAAACCGATCGATGATCGCCTGATGATTGGCTGCCGGACTGGAAACATCGGCGCCCCAGATCGAGAACAGCGGCTGATCAAGCGCCGCGGCATCGACATTCAGCAGCCGGGCGTTGCCGATCTTGCCAGTGGTCAGCACCGCATATTTTTTGCCCGCCCGAGCGATAATCTCGCCCAGGTTCTCGGCCTTCTGCAGCCGTCCATAGACTCCCTTGGCCTGCATCATCCGCGCGGTATCCGAGGTGTCCATCGGTCCGTCATAGCCAAGCGCCGGGTCATAGAATGCGTTGGCCATGATGCCATGTCCGGCCCCGGCATTGGCCCCGTCCGGCAGGCTCGCTCCGCCGCTATAGGCCCCGGTCACGAAACTGGAAACCTGCACCCTCGTCTCGGATGGAAACGCCGAGGCGCTGTTCGGATAGTCACAGCCACCGGCGCGAAACCGATGCAGGTTGGGCATCAGATCCGGTCGGATCATGTCCCGGCGCAGGCCATCGAACAAAACGAACAGAAATTTCGTGCGCGGCATGGGGCGGCTCCTGAGCGCGGGACGGTGGGGCAAAAATTATGGCTGGGCAACGGTCAATAGGGAAGGCGCGGAGCGAACCAAATTTTCCTAAATTTCGCCCCAAACCTCCTTGGCTACATCGACGATGAAGCCGAGTTTGCGCCATTGTTCTTCTTCGGACAGGACATTGCCCTCCTCGGTCGAGGCGAAGCCGCATTGCGGACTGAGGCAAAACTGTTCCAGCGGCGCGAAGGCCTGTGCTTCCTCAAGGCGGCGCAGGATGGCGTCACGGCTTTCCAATTCGCCGAATTTCGAGGTGATCAGGCCCAGGACCACCCGCTTGTCGCCCTTGGGCAAAAAGCGGAGTGGCTCGAAGCCACCGGCGCGTTCGGTATCATATTCCAGGAAATAGCCATTGTAATTGAGTTGGCTGAGCAGAATTTCGGCGACCGGCTCATAGCCGCCCTCGGAAATCCAGCTGGAGCGGAAATTACCGCGACACACATGGGTGGTGATCGTCATGTCGGCGGGCCGGGCGGCCAGCGCATGGTTGATCATCCCGGCATAGGCAAGCTTGAGGGCCTCGGGGTCCTCGCCCCGGTCGCGAACGAACTGGCATTCTTTTTCCGAGCACAGATAGGCCCAGACCGTATCGTCGAACTGCAGATAGCGGCAGCCGGCGTCATAAAATGAACGGACCGCTTGGGCATAAGCCTCGGCGGTGTCGGCGAAGAGGTTGTCGAGATCGGGGTAGATCTCTTGGCTAATGGTGTCGCGGCCGCCTCGAAAATGCAGCACCGACGGGGCCGGGATGGTCATTTTTGGCGTGACCTTGGCGACGCTTTTCAGGAATTTGAAATGCTCAAGCATCGGGTGATCGCCGAAGCTGACCTTGCCGGTCACCGCGATGCTTTCCGATTTGGTCTGGACACCGGCGAATTGAATGCTATCGGCGCCGCGAACCCAGTCGACGCCGTTGAGCCCGGCGAGAAAATCGAAGTGCCACCAGGCGCGGCGAAACTCCCCGTCGGTGACCGCCTGAAGGCCGGCGGCTTCTTGTTTGGCGACGACCGTGCGTATGCATTCATCTTCCAGATGACCCAGGGCCTCGGCGTCCAAATCGCCAGCCTGAAACCGGGCTCGGGCGTCCTTGAGGGCGGCGGGCCGCAGCAGACTACCGACCTCGTCGGCGCGAAAGGGTGGGGTGGTGGTCATGGCGTCAGCCTCCTTGAGCGCGACCGTGGGCCGCATCTTCGGCTCGGAGCTTATGATCCGGCGCAGAGCGGGGCAACATCGCCGTTCTTGTCGGACGGGGTGTCTTTTGATCCGGGCCAAGCTGATGCGGTTCATTCCGGTGGGAACCCTCGCCCTTGCCATCGTTCGCATTCCGCGCGACACAAGCGACGTTGGCAATGGAGTTTGTGATGTATCTATCGAGCGAGTCCCAAAAGGACACCGCCGTCACCTGGTTTGCTGGATTGCGCGACCGGATCTGTGCGGCTTTCGAGGCGATCGAGGATGACCATGCCGGGCCGTTCCGCGATCAGCAACCCGGCCGCTTCAAGCGCAAGACCTGGGAGCGCGATGGCGGCGGCGGCGGGGTGATGTCGATCATGCAGGGCCGGGTGTTCGAGAAGGTCGGGGTCAATGTCTCCACCGTGATGGGCGAGTTCTCCGAGGATTTTCGCCAACAGATCCCGGGCGCCCAGGAGGATCCGCGGTTTTGGGCCTCGGGGATCTCGCTGGTGGCGCATCTCCATTCGCCCAAGGTGCCGGCGGTGCATATGAACACACGGCACATTACCACAACAAAATCCTGGTTCGGCGGCGGCGCGGACCTGACGCCGATGGTGCCGGACCCGGAAGATACCGAGAGTTTTCACGCCGCGCTCAAAGCCGCGTGCGACGGCCACGACCCGGACTATCATCCGCGTTTCAAGAAATGGTGCGACGAGTATTTTTATCTCAAGCACCGGGATGAACCGCGCGGCGTCGGCGGGATCTTCTATGACCAGCTCGATGGCGATTATGAGCGCGATCTAGCCTTCACCAAGGATGTCGGGCTGGCGTTCCTCGATATCTATCCCCGGATCGTGCGCCGTCATATGGACGAGAGCTGGACCGAGGCAGAGCGCCACCATCAGTTGGTCCGGCGTGGCCGCTATGTCGAGTTCAATCTGATCCACGATCGCGGCACCCTGTTTGGGCTGAAGACCGGCGGCAATGTCGAGGCGATCTTGATGAGCCTGCCGCCCCAGGTGATCTGGCCGGCGCCGGAGATGGACTGACCTCTCCGGCGCTGGCACACCCTAGCAGATTACCCGTAGGTCACCTCGGCCGAACCCAGTCCCGGATAGTCGGCGCGCACGGTCATGCTGTCGGTCGCAAAATCGACGCCGTTCCATGAGCCGGTGGTGATGATATCCCCGGCCTTCAGCCCGCGCGCGGCCAATGCCGGGCTTCGGGTGCCGACATGGGTTGCCAGCCAGGCGATCAAGGCGAAGGGGTCGCCGCCGGGAAATCCCTTATCCGCCGGCTTCACCGTCTCGCCTAGCGCCAAGGTCGCAGTCAGCGCGTCTATCGTCGCGGCGTCGGGCAAGGGGGTCTCGGCGCCGACGACCAGCGCATGGTTCGATTGATTGTCCGCCAGCGCCCAAATTCGATCCTCGACCGGCCAGCCGGCATAGCGGGTCTCCACCACCTCGATCGCGACCATGGCTGTGGCGACCGCGTCGCGCGCCTGCGCCGAGGTGTAGGGACCGCCTGCCGCCGGCAGGTCGCGGGCCAAGCGGAACGCCACCTCGCACTCCACCGCTTTAAGCCGTAGAGCGTTTGACAGCGCCGTCGGAGAGCTAAGCACCCTGGAGGCGAGGATCGGCGCACAGGTTTCGGGAAAGTCCGATGCCGCCGGCCCAACCTTCCAGGCGCCGACTTCCTCGCCGCTTAGCGCGATGGCGGCATCCTGGATTGCGTAAGCCGCCTCGACGGTGCCGGGGGCGCTGCCATCTGGAAAAGACTGGACGGGTTGGTTGTTCGTACGGGCGTTGGTCAGCGCCCTGGCGGCGGTTTCCGCGATGTTAGCCATATCCTGCTCCAATTCCTGAGTGAGACTGTCACGGGCCCAAGCGAGACAAACCTCATGGTTCGCTTGGAAACCACCGTCGATCCAGCGTGTTTCGACCGTGGCGAGGATCCTACCGATCCGCTGATCGGGCACAAGGCCCAGTTTGATCAGGTCGGCGCCGCGCAAGGGAAATATCGGGACCTTCCAGTTCCGGCAAAGCGCCAGCGCCCGACCGAGGAGCGCCGGTTCGCAGTCCTGCAACGCAGCGGTCATCCACACGAGATCGACAAATCGCTTAACGCCATAGCGATGCAACTGAACCTTCAGGCCGGCCTCATCCGCGTCAAGATCCAGTCGAGCGCTGGTCATCGCCGAAAGTCGGACGCCGTCCGCCCTCGACAGCCGCAAGCGCTGCGCGATGGCTTCGGCGGGGTGATCGAGCAGCACGGCGAGCCGGCGAAGCGTATCGGGTTGATCGCCTTCACGAGCGATCAATCGGTCCAGCGCCTCGACCCTGAGCGGTTTTGGGAAAAGGGCGTGCAAAATGCCGGCTTCGGCCATGGCCCGCACGACCGGCCCAGCGTTAGGGGCGCCAAGCAATTTCTGCAGTTCGTTGCGAATGCGCTCGCCGGCCAATCCCCTTAGCAAGGCTGCGTC
>JAQBUJ010000146.1 GCA_027623845.1 Pseudomonadota bacterium | reverse complement strand
GGGGCGGCCAGCTTTGGCAACAGCTCCCAATCCCCCAGATGAGCGGAAAAAACGATCCCCGGCGCGTCGTCATCGCGCAAGCCCCAGATATGCTCGCGGCCAATGACTTCAACCCGAGGATCATCGCCGCTCACATCGAGATGTTGCAGATGCACGAACTCCCCGGCCACCCGGCCGAGGTTTTCCCACATGCCGCGGACAGTGACCTCGATCCGGGGCTCATCCCAATCGGGGAAGCTGTCGCGAAGGTTGCGTCTGGCTCGATTACTGATCGGGAGCATGGGGCCGATGGCCCGGGCGATCCCGCCGCCGAGAGTCGATGCGGCGTCAATCGGCAACAAACCCATCAACCGAATGCCCAGCCATGTCGCCCCGCCCGATAGCGGCCAGGTGACAAAGCGCTTGTGCCACGGCGAGGGTGTCAGGCGCTGATCAACCCTGGCCATGACCGAGGCCTTTCTCCAGGACGCGTGAAAGCGCCGCCTCATCCTGCCAACTGACAGAGATATCCAAACGCTCGATCCGGTGCCTTACCTCGGCGGGCAAGCGAACATGATCCTTAGCCGTGGTGACCGGTACCGCCCCCAGTCTCTCCGCCTCGCGGAAAAGCGCCTGGATCTCGTTCGCCGTGTAGGAATGATGGTCGGCGAAGGTTTCGAAATGGGCGATTTTCAGGTCCAGCGTTTCCAGGCTGGCGCGAAATTTCGATGGTCGCCCGATACCGGCGAAACCAAGTACCGACACCCCCGCTCGGAGCTGGTCATGGGCGATGGGAGAGATCGTGGCCCGCAGGACCGGCAGACGCCTTGGCAAAGACTCGGTGATTTTGGTTTCGTCCGTACCGATCAGCACCACGGCGTTGGCCCGTTCAAGTCCCTGGGCAATGGGTTCCCGCAGCGGGCCGGCCGGCAGCACCCGCCCGTTGCCAAAGCCATAGCCGCCATCGACAACCACCAGGGAAAGGGTCTTGGTAAGGCCGGGGTTTTGAAAGCCGTCATCCATGATGATGACCTCGGCACCGGCATCACGGGCGGCGATTCCCCCCTTGCCTCGGTCGCGTGAGACCCAGGTTGGCGCGACCTCGGCCAGTAGCAGCGCTTCGTCGCCAACATCGCCGGCATGGTGAACGGACGGATCGACCTGAACCGGACCGGAAAGACGCCCGCCGTGGCCGCGGGTGAGGAAGGCCACCACATGGCCGGTTTTCGCCAATTGGCTGGCCAGGGACAGAGCAACCGGGGTTTTCCCGGCCCCGCCGACAACCAGATTGCCGACACAGATCACCGGGATGCCGGCCACATGGACCGGCGTGGTGAGCCGTCTGACGGCGCCTCCGGCCTTGAAGAGACAGCCCAACGGATCAAGCAGCCGGGGCAGAAAGCCGTCTTGCGTCCAAAAGTCCGGGGCTTTCATGATTGGGGTCCGGCTGGGTGGTCAGCAGGGTGGTCATCAGCATGATCGGCGAGATACGGGGCGATGTTTTCCAGGATCGCTTCGAGGATCCCGGCGCCATCCTCGACATACCGACGGGCGTTTTGAGCCAAAAGATCCCGGCGCGCTTGATCCTTGAGCAGCGCATCGACGGTCGGCGCTAGGTCTCCGGCGCCGGTAAGCCGGATGGCCGCTTCTCGGTCCGTCATTTCCGAGGCGATTTCGGTGTTCTTCGACATCAGTGGACCGAATAGGATCGCGGCGTTGAAATGCGCCGGCTCCGCCGGATTGTGACCGCCTACCGGAACCAGGGAACCGGCAACGAAGACGATATCGGCGATGTGAAAGAACAACGCCATCTCACCAAGCGTATCGGCGATATAAAGATCGGTGCCCGACAAGACCGGCTCACCGGCGCTGCGCAGGGCGACGGCAAGGCCGCGCTCGCGGGCCATCGCGGCAATCTCGGGGCCGCGATGCGGGTGGCGCGGCGCGATGACCGCAAGCAGGCCCGGGTGCTCGTCGCGCAGCGTTAGATGGGCATCAAGGACCGGTGCATCCTCACCGGTATGCGTGCTGGCTGCGAACCAGACCATTCGACCAGCAATTTGATCAGACAACGCGGCGGCGTCAGGCTCGAAGGGAAGGGCCCGCGCCGCTTGTTTCAGATTGCCTGATATTTGAACCCGCGCGGCGCCCAATGCAGTGAACCGGCTCGCTTGGTCGGCATTGGTGGCCAAAACCAGATCGAAGATCGAGAACAGGGGGCGGGCCAGCGGGCCGGCCAGACGCCACCGCGAAAATGACCGGTCTGACATCCGGGCGTTAATCAAAACGATGGGAATACCATTGGTATGGGCGTGGACAAGCTGGGCCGGCCAAAACTCCGATTCCATGATCAACGCCAGATCAGGCCGCCAGTGATCCAAAAAGCGCCGCACCCAGGCCGGCCGATCAACCGGGACGAATTGATGAAACGCGCGGTCCGGAAGTCGGCTGGCCATCATCCGCGCCGAGGTTACGGTGCCGGTGGTCACCAGAACATGCCGGTTCGGCGCGGCTTCAAGCAGCTGCTGGATAAGCACCAGGGCGGCGACGCTCTCGCCGACACTGGAGGCGTGCAGCCAGATCAGTTCCCCGTCCGGCCTCGGTAACCCGGCGACGCCGCGCCTTTCACACAGGCGCTGGCGATCTTCCTTCCCTCGTTCAACCCGGCGCGACAAGAACAACTCAATGGCCGGCGCGCCGAGGGTCATCACCCCTTGATAGAGCGACAGCATCATCAGCGGTTTCGCTTTCCCGGTTCCTCGGCTGGATCGGCCGGTGTGGTTGGTTGATATCCGAAATACAGATCGGCTTGATCGGTGACTTCGGTCAAGCGGGTCTCGATCAACAGCCTGTAGTCCTCGAATTCCTCCGGCGTCAACGACTTTGGTACGTAAATCGGCTCACCCCAAAACACCACGCCGCGGCTGAATGGCCGGGCAAGCAGCATCCTGTCCCAAGTTCGTAACGTCTTGCGGTGCTTAACGTTCCAGGCGACGGGCATCACCGGGGCGCCGCTCAACCGGGCCATGGCCACGACACCGGCGCTAAGCCGCATCCTTGGACCGCGCGGGCCATCCGGTGTAATCCCGACCGATAGGCCGCCGCGCAAGGCCTTGATCATATTGCGTAATCCCGCCGCGCCCCCCTTGCCCTTGGTCGAGGAACCCCAAATCGTTTGGTAGCCAAGCCGTTGAATCGCTCGGGCGATCAATTTTCCGTCCGGATGCGGTGATTGCAGCATGGCGATCGGTTTCGATTCTCGCCAACTCGCGTTCATTTGAATGATCCGACTATGCCAGAACACGGCGATGATCGGTTGATCGGGTTCGGTCGCCTTAGCGTGGGCCTCTGGCGTCGCCATCCGCCAACGAATGGATCGTGCGGTCAGCCAAATATATTTGGCCAGAACCCAACTTACGACCGCCGAGCCGGCCTCGCTGCGCAGCATGCGCTTCAGCATCCCTGCGGTTAGCTCCCAGCCTGAGTGAGTTGCGTAATTTCCGCGCCATCGGCGTTGGAGAACTGTAGCTGGTGCAAATTCGCGTAGATGCCGCCGCGCGCCAACAGTTCCTGATGGCGACCGGACTCGACGATGCGACCGGCATCGACGACATGGATCATATCGGCGGATTGAATGGTGGAGAGGCGATGCGCAATGACGATCGTGGTCCGCCCCCGCATCAATTTGGCGAGGGCGTTTTGTACGACTCTTTCCGACTCTGTATCGAGCGAGGATGTCGCCTCGTCGAGCAGCAGGATCGGTGCGTCCTTGAGCATCGCGCGGGCGATGGCGATGCGCTGGCGTTGGCCACCCGAGAGCTTGACGCCGTGTTCCCCGACCGTGGTTTCGTAGCCCTCGGGCATGGCTTCGATGAAGGTATCCGCCGCCGCATTGCGCGCGGCGTCACGAATTTCCTCCGGCGAAGCGCCAGCCCGGCCATAGGCGATATTGGCTTCGATCGTGTCGTCGAACAGCGTTACGTCCTGGCTGACCAGGGCGATCTGGGCCCGCAGCGAAGCAATGGTGAGGTCGCGAATATCAACCCCGTCAAGGGTGACGCGGCCAGCGCTGGTGTCGAAAAATCGCGGAATCAGATTGAGGATCGTGCTCTTTCCGGCTCCGGACTGACCGACCAGGGCGACGGTCTTACCGGCCTCGACGGATAGTGAAACCCCCCGTAATACAAGCTTGCTGTCGGCATAGGAAAAATCAACATTCTCTAAACCGACATCGCCTTTGGCGGCGTCGATCTTTTTGGCGTCGGGGCTGTCGATGATCGTTGGCTCGACATCAAGGATATCGAACACCCGCTCCGCCGCCGCCAGCCCCTCTTGCAATTGTGCGTTCAGGTTGACCAGCTTTTTTACCGGATCGTAGGCCAGCAACAACGCGGTAACGAATGAGAAGAAAGTGCCGGTCGAGCGGGTTCCCTCGATCACCTGCCAGCCGCCATAGCAGATCACCACGACGATGGCGGTGCCGCCGAGGGTTTCCATGATCGGATAGGCGGCTGCCTTGGTGCGCGCGGCGCGAAACACCAAGGTGAAGATCTGTTCGATTACGGCGCCGGCCCGATCGCGCTCGAACGCCTCCATGCCATAGGCTTTTACGTGGCGGGCGCCCTGGAAGACCTCGTTCAGAAGCGTGGTGAACTGCCCCAATTCCTGCTGAGTGTTGGCCGAAACCTTGCGGATACGCTTGCCGATATTGACCAGGGGCAGGATCGCGGTGGGAAACGCGAAAAACGAGGCCAGGGTTAATAGCCAGTCCTGATAGAACATTACCCCGACCAGGAAGATGATGGTCAGGCTGTCCCGACCGATCGCGGTCAAGACGCTGGCCACCGTGCCGCGCATTTTTTCGACATCGTTGATGAAGCGCGAGATCAAGCCGCCGCTGGACTGGCCGTGAAAATACGCCAAATCCGCCCGTAGAAGATGCGCGAACATGCGCTTTTGCAGGTCCGCCAAGATGCGTTGCCCGACAAAGCTGACCAGGACGTTCTGGCCGTAGGTGGCCAGGCCCTTGAGCACGAAGACGCCCATGACCACGGCGGCGGCGACATAGAGGCTGGAACGATCGCGTGCGGTGAAGACGTCGTCGAGAATGGTCTCCATGAGGAAAGCCAGGGCCGCGGTCGTGGCCGCGACCACCGCCATCAACGTCACCGCGACAACCAACAGGCCGATATGCGGGCGTATATGGTCGCCGACCAGGCGTCTGACAAGAAGTCGGGTGCGGGTCCGGCCACCCAGGCTCGATTCGGCGATCACGGGGCTTGATCCCTCAGAGTTTCAAGCATTTTTCGATGATGCGAACCATATCATGCCGGGCGTCAGCCGACCATGATCACGGTGTCGCGGCGGAATATCTTTTGGGTTGGTCCGCCGCGCCGGTTTTATCCTCTGGTCACATGTCTGGCACGAGAGGAAGGCGTTTGTTTCTTTGGGCTGGCTATTGTTCGTGAACGTCTCGCCAGTTTGCCTCGGCGCTGTTGAGATATCCGGTCGGGTTTACCTGCCACAGCGTCCGCACCTTCTTGTTCCGACTGAGATAAAGCTTGCCGTCGATGATGTCCCAGGATTTCGGGTCAACATCGTAGCGTTTGCCCCTGGCCATGCCAAAGACGCTATAGCCGCCGAGTTGCGGCGCAAAAGCCGTTGGGTCTTCCTGGAAGCGGTCGCGGTTTTCCGGTGTTGAAAATCGATAGGCGACGCCCTGGTGATCAACCTCCAGGCATGGCGACCCCTTTACCGGTTCACCATCGACGAAATAGGCGACGGGATCATAGCCGTCAATGGCCACGCCATTGACGGCGTTCACGGCGGGGCGTGTCGGATCGACGCGTGGATCGGTCGGCGTTGCGACCGTAAAGGTGACCAGTCCAAGCCCGGCGGCGGCTAGAACGATCGCGGTTGTACAGAGATTTCCCGGCATGGTCTCAGTCCTTACGTAGGCAGATGAGACCCTCGATATGGGCGGGCAACCGCTCACGTACCAACCACGATGGTTCACGGAAGCGGGAGGTGCCGCAGATCGATCGGGGACTGGTTAACCTTGGGGGCGCTAACCGGGGCCGGCGACCGTCATGCCGTCGATACGCACGGTCGGCGCATCGGTGCCGTGCTTGATTTCCAAATCGCTGGCCGGGATCAATGCGGCATACATATCCTTCAGATTGCCGGCGACGGTCACGTCGCTGACCGGATAGGTGATCTTGCCGTTTTCGATCCAAAACCCGCCGGCGCCGCGGCTATAGTCGCCGGTTACCATGTTGACGCTCATGCCCATGAGTTCGGTGACGTAAATGCCCGAGACGATGTCGGCGATCAGCGCCTCCGGAGACAGTGGGCCGGCGGCGAGATAGAGGTTCGTGGCGCTGGGGCCGGGGGTGCCGCCGGCGGACCGCGCCGCATGCCCGGTGGATTTGAGGCCCAGCTGCCGCGCCGTCGCCTGATCCAGGAACCAGGAGCGGACATGGCCATCCTCAATGATCGCGCGCCGTTCAGTCGCCAGGCCTTCGGCGTCGAAGGGTTTGGAGCGCATGCCCCGGGGTCTGTGGGGGTCGTCGATGATCGAGACGCCCTTGGCGAAAATCGCGGTATCCATGGCCCCTTTGAGGAAGCTGGTGCCGCGGGCGACCGAGCTGCCGTTCAAGGCGCTTGCGATATGGCCAACCAAGCTGCGGCTGGCTCGTGGATCATAGACCACCGGAACGGCGGCGCTTTTCGGACGATGCGGGTTGAGGCGGGCCACGGCGCGCTCGCCGGCGCGGCGGCCAATCTCGGCGGCGTCATCCAGGTCGGCCTCATACACCGTATGGGAATAGTCGTAGTCGCGTTCCATGCCTTGTCCTTCGCCGGCAAGAACCACAGCGCTGACGCTATGGCTGGAGCGCTGATACGAGCCGGCAAAGCCATTGCTGGCCACCAGGGTGATGCGGCTCGATGACCAGCCGGCCTCGCCGCCCTCGGAATTGGTCACGCCTTTGACCGCCAAGGCCGCTTGCTCAGCCGCCGTCGCCCGTTCCACCAGACGTTCGGCTGGGGGTTCGGTCGGGTCGGACATGTCGATTTCCGGATAAGACGCAGTGATATCGGCTGGATCCGCCAAGCCGGCGAATTCATCTTCCGGCATTGCCTTGGCCATGGCGACCGCCCGTTTCACCAACTCGTCGAGTGCGTCCGGCTTGATGTCGGTGCTGGAAACCACGGCTTGTCGCCGGCCCACCAGTACCCGCAACCCCCGGTCATGCTCCTCCGAGCGCTCGAC